>DMAZ01000022.1 GCA_003446335.1 Lachnospiraceae bacterium
TGATCACGGGATATCTCCCGTACAAAGCGCGAAACGGGATGCGGCTCGATCTGACCGCGAATCATTCGTTCACTCGCGGCAGTCAGGGTAAGAAGCTCCTTGGCCCTGGTAATTCCTACATAACAGAGTCGTCTCTCTTCCTCAATTTCATCCTCAGGGTCATCGGAGTTGATGGACATCGAGCTGGGGAAAAGCCCTTCCTCCATCCCCGCCATATAAACAACGGGGAACTCCAGCCCCTTGGCAGAGTGAAGCGTCATGAGAAGGACACGGTCATCTCCGTCTTCGACTGTATCAATATCCGCTATCAGGGCTACTTCCTCAAGAAATCCGGAGAGTGTGGGATAATCGGCATTTGTCTCATACTGAGCAGCCTTTGAGATCAATTCATCAATGTTCTCAAGACGTTCTTTCGATTCATCCGTATCCTCCGCCTCCAGGGATTCTCTGTAACCGGAGTCCGTAACGACCATTCTGACAAGCTGCGAGACTGTCGAATGAACGGCTTCCTTTCGAAACTCCTCGATAAGAGACGTAAATTTCCCGATCTTCCCGGAAGTTGCCTTAGACAGTCCGGGAATACGGGAAGCTTCCCGCGCTGCGTCGAAAAAAGACATTCCGGCATCAACAGCATAGGCACTGACTTTGTTGACCGTGGTCTGACCGATTCCTCTCTTGGGTACATTTACGATCCGCATGGAGGCCAGATCATCGACTCCGTTGTCGATTGTCTTAAGATAGGCCAGTACATCCTTGATTTCCCGCCTGGCGTAAAAATTAACCCCGCCCACAAGCTTATAGGGAATATTCAGGAACAGGCATTTCTCTTCAAAAAGGCGCGACTGAGCGTTCGTCCGGTACAGTACCGCAAAATCCTTATAATTTCTCTCGCCGCTGCGGACCATTCGTCCGATCTCGACAACAACGTAATCAGCCTCATCGTATCCGGTCGAAAATCTGCGGAAACGAACTCTTTCTCCCGCCCCGTTTTCTGTCCAGAGCTTTTTTGATTTTCGTCCTCGATTATTCCGGATCACCTCATTTGCGGCATTCAGAATATTCGATGTCGATCGATAATTCTGTTCCAGACGAATCACTTTCGCATCCGGGAAAATCTGCTCAAAGTTGAGAATATTACGGATGTTTGCTCCTCGGAATTTATAGATGCTCTGATCATCATCACCGACTACACAGAGATTTTTATGTCTGTCTGCCAGTCTGCTGACGAATTCGAACTGGACCGTATTGGTATCCTGATATTCATCGACCATCAGATAGTGGAAACGCTCCTGATAAAGTTGGAGGACTTCAGGATGTTTGTCGAACAGTTCTACGGTATTGACCAGCAGATCGTCGAAATCCATGGCATTGTTCTCTTTCAGCCTGGCCTGATATTCCTCATAAAAATCTGAAACAAGCCCGCCCCAATAGTCGGAACCGTTGATTTTCGCATATTGTTTTGGCGTTACATGCTCGTTTTTTGCGGAGGAGATCGCATGAAGGACTGCCCGCTCTTTTATTCTCTTGGTATCCACTTTTTTGCGGCGAAATATTTCTTTCATGACCTGAAGGGAGTCATCCGTATCGTAGATCGTAAAATATCGGGTGAATCCCAGAAGCTCCGCATGCCGCCGCAGGATCCTCACGCAGCAGGAGTGGAATGTCATGACCCAGATCTGCCCGGCTTCAAAACCGATCATATCATCGACGCGGCTGCGCATTTCAGCTGCTGCCTTGTTCGTAAAGGTGATGGCCAGGATCTGTGAAGGGTAAACATCCATGACATTGACCAGATATGAAATTCTGTGAACAAGAACCCTTGTCTTGCCGGAACCTGCCCCGGCAAGGATCAGTACCGGCCCCTCTGTCTGCAGGACAGCTTCACGCTGCTCATTATTCAGACCGGCCGTTATTTCGTTTGCCTTCATGTAACAGAAAACTCCTTAATTATTGACCGGACGCTGCCGTCCGGAGATACAGTATAACATATATTTTTCTCATCTTGCTAAATAGTTTTAAAAACGATATGATGAAATAAGGAGGTGACAGGAAATGGATGAGCAGCTCAGAATTTTATTTAAGAATATTACGGGAAGTCTCACGGATCTTGATTCTATAAGTCCGAACACAGTTCCGAACATCGATCTTTATATGGATCAGATCACGTCTTTCATGGATGATGAGCTTGCCGGATGCAAGAGATATCCACATGAAAAGATCCTCACCAAGACCATGATCAACAACTACACGAAAAATAAGCTGATCCCACCGCCTAAAAAAAAGAAATATTCCAAAGAGCATCTTCTCCTTCTGATTTTCGTATATTATATGAAAGACTTCCTGTCTATCAATGACATTCGGAAAATCCTGAATCCCCTCAGCACACGCTTCTTCAGTAACGAAGAGGGCGTCACCCTCTCAGAAGTATACGATACGATATTCAGTCTGGAAAAAAAACAGGCTGACAATATCACCGATGATGTTCAGCGAAAGTACAAAGACGCGAAGAATGCCTTTCCGAATGCTAAGCCCGGGGATGAGGAGTATCTCAGGACATTCTCCCTGATCTGTCTTCTGAGTTATGATGTGTATATAAAAAAGCAGCTGATCGAACGCCTTCTCGATAACATGGATGAGAACGGCAATCTGAACCTGACCGAATCCGACCCATAAAGCCAAATCGAACCACTGTACATCCTGTTGAGGATACAGTGGTTCTTCTTCATTCTCTTATACCTGCTTACAGCGGCACTCACTCCTGCTCTTTCTTTTTTTCAGCAAGACGATTCCAGACAATATCATAGCCATTATTACCATAATTCAGGGAACGGTTCACGCGGCTGATCGTCGCTGTCGACGCACCGGTCTTTTCAGAAATATCCAGATATGTCTGCTTATTTCTCAGCATACCCGCTACTTCATATCGCTGAGAAAGTGAAAGAATCTCATTGATTGTGCACACATCTTCGAAAAAATCATAAGCTTCTTCTCTTGTCTCCAGGCACAAAATAGCATCAAACAGACTGTCGACTGCTTCCGTATGAAGCTTCTTGTTCATCTTTCTTCTCTCCTTATCTTGTGTTGCAATACATACCGCTGTTTCAATTATACTATAATTGAGACACACTTTTCCACTATTTCACGTTAAATCTTTCATACTTTGCAGTAAAAAAGTAGTTTGTGCAATAGCATACACAAAACAGGTCCTGTTGATAAGAAATCCGACTTTAGAGCAATTTTTCCATAACATACATATATATTTCCTGCGACTTGGATGGCCAGTGGGCGCAGACTCTTTCAGCCTCCTCCTCGGTAGGCACCGTGAAAGTGAGGTCGATCAGCTTCTCTTTCCCCTCCTGCACATAGCATCGGACAGCATATTCCCGGGTCTCTGTCCTCACGTAATCGGCTCTCGTGCAGCTTTCATTACGCATTTCAAATGCGTTCTCTACGAGGTACTCATCAATATCCGCTTTGATCGCATCCGATATCATATAGGAGAAGTATTCAAGAGTCTTCTCTCCATCCTGCGTTGCCTGATACGTGGAAGTATTTCGGATTTTGTCCCCGATTATGAGTTTTGCCTCCAGGAGATCGTTTATGACCTCCTGCACATGAAAATAATCCGTATATTCCTTGCCTACTATGAATTCCGTGATCTGTGCATTCGTAAGCGGGAACGTAACTTTCCTCAGCATGTACAGAATAATCAGTTTATATAATGTTGACGCTTCAGCCATTCTGTTTTCTCCTTAATCTATTCCTTCTGCCTGTGATTCCCTTAAGAACTTCAGATGCTCGCTTATTACTTTTTCGTAACCGATATCTGTCGGTTCATAAAACTTCTCATCAATTATTTCATCCGGCAGATATTGCTGTACAACATAATGATTCGGGAAGTCATGTGCGTATTTGTACCCTACAGCCTGCGGAATATCCCCTTCCCCGTTGGCATGTATATTTTTCAAATGCCCGGGTACCGTAGTTTTCACTTTCTGAACATTTTCGAGGGCTTTCCCGATCGCCATGTAGGAGGCATTGCTTTTCGGTGCGCATGCTACATAGATAGCCGCCTGAGCAAGGAGGATCCTTGCTTCAGGCATTCCTACCCGCTCAACCGCAAGGCAGGCAGATGTCGCGACCGTGAGGGCCATAGGATCAGCATTTCCGACATCCTCAGAGGCGCAGATCATGATCCTGCG
>DMAZ01000150.1 GCA_003446335.1 Lachnospiraceae bacterium
GAACCTGAAGAGGACGATTACGAAGATGTGGAATGGATTTATGAGGAAGATGATGATGTCGCCGATGCTTCCTTTGAATCCCTGTAATCTACATTGAGCGGAGACGGGACTTGAAGAAATTTGTTTTATCAGCAGTTCTCTGCGCTCTGGCTCTGATTATGAGGCTGGGCGTCAGAGAAATACCGCAATTTGCAGATGTATATGCGGATCATTTTAATGCCTTCTGGGTGAATTCACTCGGAAGGCTTTCTTCCTTATTCGGATTTTCACTCGTGGAAATTCTGATTTATCTGCTGATCATATCGGCGGTCATCCTGATCGTACGCATCATAGCTGGCAATGTGAAACTGCATGAGACCGGAAAACTTTACGGGAGGGACGAAGTACTTGCGGCTCTGCTGATCGCGTCACTGATTTTTTTTCTTTATGAATGTAACCAGGATGCCTATTTTTACCGAACATCCTTTGCTGCTGTATACGGATTCGGACAGGGCAGTTATACGACGGATGAGCTGAAGGAAGTATGCAGCATGCTGGTGGAGAAGGCTAATTCCCTGAGTGCCCGGGTGCCGAGAAATGATGAAGGGATCATGGTGTGCGATGAGAATGTCCGTGAACGTGCCCGGCAGGCCATGCTGATCCTGGGAGAGAAATATCCGTATCTCGGAGGATGGTTCCCGAAGGCAAAGCCGGTCCTGTTCTCCCAGCTTCTTTCTTATTCGAATCTGACCGGAATCTATTCTGCGTATACGATAGAAGCAAACTATAATACAGATATGACACAGTACAATATCCCTTTTACGATGTGTCATGAACTTTCTCATCTCAAGGGTGTGATGCAGGAGAATCAGGCCAATTTCTGTGCTTATCTTGCATGTACCGGCACGGATGACGCCGATCTTCTCTACAGCGGATATCTTTCCGCATGGGTCTACTGCGGAAATGAGCTCTATCGAAGGGATTACGAGGCATGGAAAGAGCTTGCCGGGACGCTGGACCAAAGCTGTAACAGGGACCTGAAACACAATAATGCTTTCTGGGACAGGCATGAAGGAAAAGTATCGGAAGCAACGGAAAGCTTTAATGACAACTGGCTGAAGTCTCATGGACAGACCGATGGGACTTTGTCATACGACAAGGTGGTCGATTTGATCATATCCTATGAAGCGGGTAAATCAAATGATCCCCTGTGATGAGCGGTCGGGTCAATGAGTATTTTTAATCTCTGACGCAGAATTTTCGTGACGCGAGTCTATGATGAACACGTAATTTTCACAGATTCGAAAAATATTCAGTAATACGGAGGCATATCGTATGTCTAAAACAATCGGTATAGATCTGGGTACTACCAACAGCTGCGTGGCTGTAATGGAGGCGGACCGTGCTACGGTCATTGCCAACAAGGAGGGGGGGAGGACTACCCCTTCTGTCGTTGCCTTTACGAAAGACGGAAAACGGTTGGTCGGCGAGCTTGCCAGAAGGCAGGCTGCTGTGAATCCGGACCGTACGATCTCATCCATAAAGCGCGAGATGGGAACGAACTGGAGAAGGAACATTGACGGAAAATCCATGACGCCCCAGGAAATATCCGCCATGATCCTGATGAAACTGAAGAAGGATGCGGAAGATTATATCGGGGAGCCGGTCTATGATGCGGTCATTACGGTTCCGGCTTATTTCAGCGATGCCCAGAGACAGGCGACCAAGGATGCGGGACGTATCGCCGGTCTTAACGTTCGCAGGATCATCAATGAACCGACGGCTGCGGCACTTGCCTACGGACTGGATCACGGGGAGACTCAGACCGTTCTGGTCTTTGATCTGGGAGGGGGCACATTTGACGTTTCGATCATACGTATAGGAGATAATGTGATCGAAGTACTGGCGACGGCCGGCGACAATATGCTCGGGGGGAATGACTGGGATCTGAGACTGAGAGATTACATGGTCAATACGTTCAGAAATCAGACCGGCGTGAATATCGGGAAAGATAGTACCGCCATGCAGCGTGTGGTCGAGGAGGCGGAAAAATGTAAGAAAGCACTTTCTGCCGCCACATCCTACTCGGTCAACCTTCCGTTCCTGACCATAAAGAACGGCGAACCTCTGCATATGGAGATGACGGTCACACGGGAGACTTTTAACCGCCTGACATCAGATCTCGTGAATCGTTGTGAAAAGCCTGTGTTGAACGCGATTTCCGATGCTCATCTGACGCCCCGTCAGATTGACAGAGTGCTTCTTGTCGGCGGCTCTACCCGCATACCTGCAGTAGCCGAAAAGGTCCGTATTCTTCTGGGGAAGGAACCGAGCCGGAATATCAATCCGGATGAGTGCGTTGCCATGGGCGCTGCAATACAGGGAGGAAAACTGGGAGCTGAGGTCTCCAGGTCATCTCAGGCTGCGGCTATTGTCCTTATGGACGTTACGCCTTTGTCTCTGTCCATCGAGACGGTCGGCGGCGTGGCAAGCAGACTGATTGAGAGAAATTCGACCATTCCGACAAGGCACAGTCAGATTTTCACCACTGCCGCACCGTTCCAGAGAGCTGTTGACATAAAGGTATATCAGGGAGAAAGAAGATTCTGCAGGGATAACAAGATGCTCGGAAGTTTCAGACTTGACGGCATACGCCGTGCACCTGCCGGGGTCCCGCAGATCGAAGTGACATTTGACATAGACGCCAACGGAATCGTACAGGTCTCGGCGAAGGATCTTGGGACGGGAAGGCAGCAGGCTATCACGATCACGTCCAGTACCAACATGACTGAAGAAGAGATCAGAAGGGCAAGAGCGGATGCCGCGCGCTACGAAAACGAAGATGCGCGTCAGCAGGAACTGGTGGATATACGAAATCAGGCGGAAAGCTACGCCTATGCGGTGCAGAATGAGCTGGAAAGCCGGAAAAATACGATGGACAGACGTCAGTATCAGGATATAAAAGCCCGGCTCGGCAATCTTCAGAAGAAGATTGCCAGGACAAGTCCGGACCGGATCACCGAGCGGGAAGCCGGAGAAATAAGGCAGGCCAGAGAAGAACTTGAGCGCATGTTCGTCTGCCGATGAAAATGTAAAAACTGCCGCATGACACGGAGGACAGCGATGTTCGCAGGATCCGGTCAAGCGGCAGTTTTCAGTCTGTCAGATTTTTAACGGATGACACAACGATCAGAGAAGTGTCACATTTTTTTCGGCACACGCCAGTCTCATATCTTCCGGCCAGATAGAAGCCTGGACTTCACCGATATGAACACGTCCCAGAAGCAGCATGCAGAGGCGGGACTGGCCGATGCCTCCGCCGATTGAATACGGAAGTTCGCCGTTCAGGAGCATTTTGTGGTAAGGCAGTTTTTTTCTGTACTGGCAGTTGGCCTGCTCAAGCTGTGCAAGCATGGATTCCTCGCTCACGCGTATGCCCATGGAGGAGATTTCGAGCGCGCACTCAAGCGGCTTGAACCAGAAAATGATATCTCCGTTCAGGTTCCAGTCATCATAATCCGGTGCGCGTCCGTCGTGGGGTTCTCCATCTGCCAGCGGCCAGCCGATTTTCTCGATGAAAACAGCTCCCTTTTCTTTGGTGATGAGATTTTCACGCTCTTTACGGGTCTTGTCCGGCCATCTCTCCTCAAGCTCCTGCGTAGTGATGAAGAATATTTCATCCGGCAGGTGATAGACAGCATCCGGCCACTTGTACCATACTTCGTGCTCCATATGCTTGATGATCTTAAAGATATTCTGGACGACGGAATGAAGGACCTGCGGGGTACGGTCCGCCTTGCGGATCACCATTTCCCAGTCCCACTGGTCAACATAGCATGAGTGAAGATTATCGAGATCTTCGTCACGGCGGATAGCGTTCATATTGGTATAGAGACCTTCACCGGGCTTGAAACCGTATTTCTTCAGCGCGAATCTTTTCCATTTCGCAAGAGACTGAACGACCTCGTACGTCTGGCCCGGCACCGATTTAATATCGAACTGGACAGGCCTTTCCACACCGTTCAGGTTATCGTTCAGACCGGAGGCCTGATCCACGAAAAGAGGAGCGGAAATACGCTCGAGATTCATTTCGCGGCCGAATTCCTTCTGAAAAGTATCTCTTATGAATTTGATGGCGTTCTGCGTATCGCGAACGGTCATGTGCGGGTCGTAACCCTCTGGAAGTAATAAGTTCATGGAATTATCCCCTTTAAAATCATAAAAAACGCACATCAGAAATCTGCCCCGCCCCGGCTTCCTTGCCGCAGACATAGCAAATCGCTGTGTGCTTTCGGTTAACTGAAACAATAATACACCGACTGTGAAGTTCGTGCAAGAAAAAGATACTGACAGATCCAAAAATGTGGGGAAGTATTTAACTGTTATTAACAAAATAGGTGGTGCATCTTGTATATAATCATGCTAAGATGTATAGGAAGACCACGCTCCCCTGAACGGCGGCACGCAGGTATGATTCATGCGAAAAGCTTTCTTTCTGCCCTGTTCATGTACTTTGGGAGCGATATTTTCATTTATGAGGTGTATGTATATGAAAGAAAATAAGGCTCAGAGAAGTGTGCTGGCCACACTCGGAAGTGAGCTGAAAGAGTTCAGGGCGGCATCCGTCCTTACTCCTGCCAGTATGATCGGGGAGGTCGTCGTCGAGACGATGATACCGCTCCTCATGGCTTCGATTGTAGACAATGGCGTTAATAAAGGGGATATGCATCACATTCTGGTGATCGGCCTCCGGATGCTTCTTCTGGCTTTGGCGGGTCTTTTCTTCGGTGCGGCAGGAGGATGGTTCGGCGCAAAGGCGGCGACCGGATTTGCAAGAAATCTTCGAAAGGCAATGTATGCCAATATCCAGAGATTTTCGTTTTCAAATATTGATAAGTTCTCGACATCCGGTCTTGTGACCCGTCTCACTACGGATGTGACAAATATCCAGAATGCTTATCAGATGATGCTTCGTATGGCGATCCGCGCTCCGTTCTCCATGATCGTGGCCATGGTCATGGCCTTTATAATCAACAGGCGAATTGCATCGATCTATCTTATCGCTGTTGTAGCGCTGGGAATTGTTCTCCTGCTGATCATGAGACGGGCTACGAAATATTTCCAGATGGTATTTAAAAAATACGACGCCCTGAACGAGAGCGTTCAGGAAAATGTAAGTGCCATCCGTGTGGTCAAGGCTTATGTCCGTGAGGAATATGAAAATGATAAGTTCGCAAATGCGGCTGTCAATGTCTATAATCTTTTCGTAAAAGCGGAGAACAATGTCATTATTAACATGCCGATCATGATGGGCACGGTCTATACTGTTATGCTCACGATTTCCTGGATCGGAGCTCATATGATCGTTCAGAATGAGTTGACGACCGGTGAGCTTATGTCGCTCCTTGCATACTGTATGAATATTCTCATGTCCCTCATGATGCTCGCCATGATATTCGTTATGATCACCATGTCGACAGCGTCCGCACAGCGTATTGCCGAGGTCATCAATGAGGAGCCGGACATCACGAATCCGGAAAATCCTGTTATGGAAATAAAGGATGGGAGCGTTGACTTTAACCATGTCAATTTTTCCTACAGACAGGGGGACGGAGAATGGGTCCTCAAAGATATCGATCTGCATATTCAGTCCGGAGAGACGATCGGCGTGATCGGCGGAACGGGTTCCGCCAAGTCATCTCTGGTGAATCTCATTTCCCGCCTGTATGATGTTCAGGAAGGTTCGGTATGTGTCGGAGGAAAGGATGTGCGGGAATATGATCTGGTGACGCTCCGCGATCAGGTCTCCGTTGTTCTGCAGAAAAATGTCCTGTTTTCCGGGACCATTATTGATAATCTCAGGTGGGGAGATCCGAACGCTACGGAGGAGGAGTGCATAGAAGCCTGCCGTATGGCCTGTGCGGATGAATTTATCGAGCGTCTTCCGGACGGATATCATACGTGGATCGAGCAGGGCGGTACGAATGTCTCCGGCGGGCAGCGGCAGAGACTGTGTATCGCACGCGCTCTGATACGGAAGCCGAAAGTCCTGATCCTCGATGATTCGACTTCTGCGGTCGATACGGCGACAGACGCGAAGATCCGGAAAGCCATGAAGGAGTACATACCGGGAACGACCAAATTTATCATTGCCCAGCGGGTATCGTCCGTAGAGAATGCGGACAGGGTCATCGTTATGCACGAGGGGGCAATATCAGGATTTGACACACCGGAAAATCTTCTCAGGACAAATGATATCTATCGTGAAGTATATGAGACACAGACAGCAGGCGGCGGTGATTTCGATATGAAGGGAGGTGCCCGCTGATGGCAAAAAATGAAAAGAACCAGAATGCCGAGATGAGTGCCGAGGAGTTCGAAAAAGCCAGAAAAAGCAGCGGGAGCGGCCGGCAGGTACGTGGCGTGAAAGTAAAGGTGGATAATGCACCGGTTATTTTCAGACGCCTGATGGGATATGTGCTCTCAAGATACAAGCTGCAGATCGTACTGGTCATCCTGTGCATTTTCACTGCGGTCCTGGCGAATGTCCAGGGGACTCTGTTCATTCAGAAACTGATAGACGGGTATATTCAACCGATGATCGAGACCGGTAGTGATGACTTCGGACCGCTTCTTCAGGCAATCCTTCGCGTCGCTTTGTTTTACGCGATCGGAGTCGCGGCTTCTTTTACTTATCAGAAGATCATGGTCTATGTCTCTCAGGGGACAATGCGTGATCTGCGTCTGGAAATGTTCGAACATATGGAGAGCCTGCCGATCCGGTATTTTGACAGGCACAGTCACGGCGATATTATGTCCCTCTATACCAATGACATTGATACACTGCGCCAGATGGTCAGCCAGAGTATGCCGCAATTCCTCAACAGTCTGATCACGATCGTCTCGGTATTTGTCTCCATGGTCATACTGAGTGTCCCTCTCACCTGTCTGACGCTTGTTATGGTCGCTCTGACAATTTTCGCCAGCGGCAAGGTCGCAGGACAGTCAGGACGCTATTTCGTGAAGCAGCAGAGGGATATCGGTAAGGTGAACGGATATATTGAGGAGATGATATCCGGTCAGAAAGTCGTCAAGGTGTTCAATCATGAAGATGAATCCATTGAGGAATTTAATGCATTGAACGATCAGCTTTTTGACAGTGCCAATAAGGCCAACCGCTTCGCGAATATTCTTGCTCCGATCAATGCGCAGCTGGGTAATCTCAGTTATGTGCTGTGTGCGGTCGTCGGCGGCGCACTCGCCATCTTTGGACATGGGAGCTTTACGGTCGGAAAACTTGCGTCTTTTCTGACCTTCAATAAAAGCTTCTCCATGCCGATCAATCAGATTTCTCAGCAGCTTAATGCTGTGGTAATGGCCCTTGCAGGCGCGGACCGCATTTTCAGACTGCTTGATGAGCCGCCCGAGTATGACGAGGGATATGTTATGCTGGTCAATGCCAACGTGGATGAGGAAGGGAATATCACCGAGACGAAGGAACATACCGGAAGGTGGGCATGGAAGCATTTCCACAAGGCGGAAGGTACGACCACATACAAGCTGCAGGAAGGTGATATCGTCATGGACGGTGTCGATTTCGGATATGACGATGACAAGATGGTCCTTCATGACATTAAACTCTATGCAAAGCCCGGACAGAAAATAGCTTTTGTAGGATCTACCGGAGCAGGCAAGACGACCATCACGAACCTGATCAACCG
>DMAZ01000152.1:0-1440 GCA_003446335.1 Lachnospiraceae bacterium
TGGACGCGATGAAATTGTATGTGCAATTCAAACAATCTGCACAAGCCTTAGAACTTCTTCATGAGCGCAAGATGTGAAATGAGCAAAAAACATACTGTCTGAGCAAAGCGAGTTTATGTTTTTTGTGAATGCTTCTTCACATCTTGCACGAATGTTAGAAGTTCTTGGCGCGGAAGCCGTTTGAATGCACATACAATTCACGCGGGTAACAAGGTTTCGAGAATACCTGTCTGTTATAGATGTCCGCTTACTCCGACAGGCTGTATATCTCCTCCTGCAGCCTCTGCCTCCGGTCCTTCAGCAGAAGCAGCTCATTGTAACGGTAATACTCCTCGTTGCCGTGTTCATTGATAAATTTCATGACATAATAGCCGGATGCGATCTCAGACAGGAAAATGACCATCTCCTGGCTCTCCCCGTAAGTCCGGTTGATGAAACGGAAGGCATTGGAAATATGCCCATCGACGATCCCGATCCGCTGCCTTCGGGCATCCTCCGCCGCCGAGAACCATTCTCTGACCAGTCCGTAGTCCGCATCCACGGAGCCGCCCTTGCTTCTTGCAAGAATGCCGATAAGCTCCTGCAGCCTTCTGCCGGCCGCCCTGCTGATCCTCTCCTCTTCCCGGGACAGCATTCTTGCCTGCTTCTTATTTTCCCTTGCGGCTGCAAGCTCATCGGTCAGGCTGCTGAGGATTCCGATGACCGGGATAGCGTCGCCGTCCGCCGCATTTTCCGCTTCCCTCCCGCTTCGGATCTGCTCTCTGAGCTTTTTCAGGACGGCAAAGATCACACTCTGGACCTCTCTCTCCTCGTCCGCTGCCAGACAATCCTGCCCGAGACTGTTTATGAGCAGTCCGATCAGGCTGATCTTCTCGTCAAATGCCGCCTTACGGAAGGTCTCATTTTCTTCCGGAAAATTCCCTTCCAGAATCTCCGGGATGCGGTAAAGATTCCGGTATTTATTCCACAGTTCATAATAGACCGTAAAGCTTTTCGCAATCTCGGGATCCTGCAGGAAAGCCGAGACCATGGTCTCACGGACCGGCTGGCCCAGCGCCTCATACACTTTGATCGAGTCCGACAGATCTTCCCAGGCACGGGCCGTCACAAAATGGCGGCCGTCGGCGTCATTTGTCACCGAATAAAAATGGTCGCCCCTGATCTCCAGATAGGAGATCACTGCCCCGTGCACACGATTCCTTAAAGCGTACTCCTTAAAGACACCGAAGTCCGATTCGATGTCAAGCCTCTTTACCCGATCGAGCGTGACGATATCAAAATCTCTTACGGATCTGTTGTACTCCGGCGGATTGCCCGCAGTCACAATAACAAATCCGTCCGGTACCCGATGCGTTCCGAACGTTTTATACTGCAGGAACTGCAGCATCGTCGGAGCGAGCGTCTCGGACACACAATTGATCTCGTCGAGGAAGAGGATGC
>DMAZ01000152.1:1553-6745 GCA_003446335.1 Lachnospiraceae bacterium
CAATGATCTCGCTCATGGTGTATTCTGTCACCTGATACTCCTGATCACCGAACTTCTTTTTTGAGATAAAGGGAAGACCGATCGCGCTCTGCCGGGTATGATGGGTGATGGTGTAGGAGACCAGGCCTATGTGCAGTTCCTCGGCGATCTGCCGCATGACAGCCGTCTTGCCGATTCCCGGTGCCCCGATCATCAGGATCGGACGCTGTCTCTCCGCGGGTATCATGGGAGCTCCTGTCTCATCCTTGGCAAGGTAAGCCCTGATCGTGTAAATGATTTCCTGTTTTGCTTCTTTTATATTCAATGTCATCCTCCGCTTCTGTCTCCAAAACCGATATGGTCATCTTCCCCGAGATAGACTTTCACGCACCAGCCCGGCACGTGCCTGTCAAAGAACTTTTCGTCCGTCCAGAAGACAAATGTCGTCTCATATGTCGTCGGCCTCGATGGATAGAGACCTGCCCCGTCCGTATAATACAAAAGTCCACGCAGATTTTTCAAATGCCCCTCCGCCCTGAGGCTTTCCACATATTCGAACACGGGCCGGAAATCTGTCCCGAAGCCGCCGCTCACTTCAAATGTTTCAAGATACTGCTTCATCTCCTCCGGTGACCGGATCAGGATATCTTTCTGCACCTGGTTATCACATTCCAGGATCCTTAGCTCAATCCGATGGAAAAAAGTATCACGGCTGCGCAGAATAGCGGCTGTCTCGCCGAGAAAGTGCCTGACCAGCGTGGCCTGGCAGGAAGCGGACGTATCGATCGCGATCACAAGCTCCTCTATCTTTTTTGACTCACGATACTCATTCTCCTCCATGAGCGGCATATTCCCGTATAGTTCCATACCGTAATTATAAAATCCGTAGTCAAAAGAATCCGGATCGACCCGCGCCTCCTCCCTCACAACGGCATAGCGCCTTAAGAAATCACGGTAACTCATCCTCTTCCGGTTCACCACTTCGAGGACCCGCGTGAGGGTACCCGTCATCCGGCTCATGCCGCTTCCGGAATTCTTAAGTTCGGTCATCATGCGTTTGGATCTGTCCTTCCATTTCTCCTTCCGTTCTTCTGACTGCTCCCGGCCGGCATCCCGCTTTTGATCGGGCCGGTCCCCCTCCTTCTTCCGGTTCTCGAGTTCCTCCCAGAATTCATGATCACACAGTGTGAACTCAGAGATCAGCCGTTCCTCCGTAAGCGGATCGGGCGGATCCTGCCTCAGATGCCGATAGATCTTCTCCGCTGTGAGCACTTTGATCGTATTCTCCAGCTTCTCATACCATTCCGCCCGGAAATCAGGCAGCACGCGGCGGACTGCAGGGCAGTCCTCCAGAGAATCAATGATGGATTCCACGGCGATATCGCAGGACAGATTCCATAGAATGCGGTCCGGATCCTCCCCACCCGGGATCTCCGCCATCGGATGGAGCAGAAGGCAGTGCAGTAAAATATGGAGATAGGTCCTCGCCATCCACTTCGGTTCCCGCACATAAGTATCCATCAGATACGTCGGATTATAGCGGATATACTCTGCATCTGTTCCGACGAAGGTCGTTGAAAGATCCATCTGCCACGGCAGCGAATCCAGAGCTTCTCCCAGAAAATGCAGAGAAAGGTAGAGATCTGTCCGGGTCTCGTTCAATATTTTCTCACTGATTTCTCTTAATCGTTCGGAAGCGTGCATAAGGTGAATCCTTCGTCTTTCATTTCCGGCATTCTGTTGAAGGAACGACGGAATAGTTACAACGGAATATTTACAACGGAATATTTACATCTGAATATTTACATCTGAACATTCCTGATGAAGCGGGGCGGATCGTACCGTTCGAAAACGAACGATGTCACAGATCCCCCAAATCGAACTCAGGGGTCTTCATGCTCCTGTTCAAATCCTCCCCGCGCTGCCTCATCAGCATGGCGACCAGCTCGGCATCTCCCTGACCCGCAGCCTCCAGGACCGCCTTTTTGGCCGCTTCCGCTGAAATAAAACCGGCATCCAGCAGGAACATGGATTGCTCGCGGTCATGCTCCCCGACCAGCCTGAGGAGGACCTCTTCGCCATGCTTTCTTAAGAAGTCTTCATACATATCCCGGGCAGCCGGCTTCATACTGCAGGGATACATGAGTCTGGCCATCGCGATGTTGGCTGCATTCTGCAGACCGCCGACACCGTCTGCCACGGCCCTCAGAAAGAGCTGATCATATCCCCGGAAATCGATCCCGCTCCGCATGACCGTCTCCCGGTAGGCGAAGCCGCATCCTTCGATCCAGGTGTGGAAGGCCCGGGCATATGTATCTTCGTCAAAGCCGTGGGTGAAGGCGGGAAAGTAGAGCTTAGCGGTGAAATCCGGCTCATTGATCTTCACATAAAGCCCGGAATCGATGTCAGATAACAGATCCCGGAGAACAGAATATCTCTTCCCCGTGACCCGGATCTGTATCTCCGAAAGATTCCCGCAGAAATAAATCGCCCCTGTTCCCCAGCTCTCGGTCCGGTCCGTGAGCGCGATCATCTGCAGATCCTGACATCCGTAAAAGGCAAATGTTCCGACGGCCCTCACACTGTCCGGCAGAATGATCTGACGGATCCCGTCTGTTTTTTCAAATGCGTGGGAGCCTATGATCCGCACCGGCAGGCCCTCGATGGTATAAGGAATGCGCAAAATTCGCGCAGCGTCCCTGACTCCCGTTATCTCTATGTACTGTTGTCCGCTCTCATCGCGGATTTTATAAATAAATTCCATAACCTATACTTTAAACTATTTTTCTGATTTCGTCACCTTATATTGTACTCCCGCCCGTAAGACAAAAGCGCGGGATTTAAGTCAGCGCCGGCTGTCATCTTCCGGACCGGATCCCTGCTTATCCATGCGGATCATTATATAAAAAGAAAAAAGAACGGTCTCCCGCTCTTTTTTACTCTGCCTTTCATAACGACAGGATTCTGCTTCTGTCCGGAATAGAGACCGGATCCATTTTAATTCATTGCTTCTCTCAGTTTTCGTACAAAGCTCTGTACCTGTGCATTGCCGGTATTGCTGAAGACCCTTCTTCCGCCTTCCTTAAGAAGCCTTTCCTTCTCCGCGCTGAGTTTTCTGAATGCAGCGGGATTCTCTGTACTGAGTCTTTCAAGATCCGTCTCGATCTGATACTTGAGCACAGATCCTCCGAACGCACCGGTTCCGCCGAGCACCTGATCAAGTTCATTGTCGGAAATTTCTCTGTTCTTAGAATAAAGTCCCATGATACTCTCCTTTTCGCGTCCGTTCTGAATATTGGTTAATCCTATTATACATCATTTGAATCAGAAGAAAACAGGTGACAGGGAGCAAGTTTTAACAAATTTTTTTCACTTTTTTAGTGCGCTGTGCTATCATGTCTATAGTTTTACTGTAAATAAGAGTAAGCATAGGAGGAGCATATTATTATGAGCATTCGTATCGGTATTTTAGGGTACGGTAATCTCGGCCGCGGTGTCGAGAGCGCGATCCGCCAGAACCCTGACATGGAACTTGTCGCTGTCTTCACGAGGAGAGATCCCCTGAGTCTGAAGATCCGCACAGAAGGCGTCGGTGTCTATAATATAGCTGATGTGGAAACTTTCACAGATAAGATCGATGTTATGATCCTCTGCGGCGGAAGTGCCACAGATCTTCCGGAGCAGACCCCGGTCTATGCAAAACTGTTCAATGTAATCAACAGTTTTGACACACACGCAAGAATTCCCGAGCACTTCGCAGATGTGGACAAGGCTGCTAAGGAAGGCGGCAAGGTCGGCATCATCTCCCTCGGCTGGGATCCGGGCATGTTCTCCCTGAACAGAATGATCTCCACCATGATCCTTCCGGAAGGCAATAACTACACATTCTGGGGGCGCGGAGTCAGCCAGGGACACTCTGATGCGGTCCGCCGGATCGAAGGTGTTGTCGATGCGAGACAGTACACGGTACCGGTACCGGAAGCAGTGGAGAAAGTAAGGAACGGGGAGAACCCGACATTTGTCACACGTGACATGCATACGAGAGAAGTCTTTGTCGTCGCGGAGGAAGGTGCGGACAAGGCACGCATCGAGAAAGAAATCGTCGAGATGCCGAACTACTTCTCGGATTACAATACGACCGTGACATTCATTTCCGCTGAGGAGATGAAAGCTGAGCACAGCGAGCTTCCGCACGGCGGCTTTGTCATCAGAAGCGGCGTATCCGGTTTCGACAAAGAACACAAGCAGATCATCGAATATAACCTGAAACTTGACTCCAACCCGGAATTCACCGGAAGCATCCTGGTCGCGTATGCCCGCGCTGCTTATCGCATGGCTCAGGAAGGGATGACCGGCTGCAAGACGATCTTCGACATCGCTCCGGCTTATCTGAGCCCGCTCAGCGGCGAGGAACTGAGGGCACATCTGCTGTAATATTGTAATAAAAGTGAGCCTGCTCCGCGGTCTGTACCGCAAGGCAGGCTCTTCTTACTGAGATTTTTCCCACTTGATCATGAAATTACAGTCACAATCATAAAAAGAAAGGATTCCCATGCATAAACTTCTGACGTCGCGCGACATGGCCAGGATTTCCTGCCGCGCCTGCAACGGCTGCGGCGAGTGCTGCCGCGGAATGGATGATACGATCCATCTGGATCCGTACGATATTTTCATGCTTTGCCGGAACCTTAAAAAAAGCTTTTCGGATCTTATGGGCGTCCGCATCGGACTCCATGTCGATGAGGGCCTGGTGCTGCCCTACCTGCTCATGCGTGGAGACAATGTATGTTGTACATTCCTCGGAGAAGACGGCCGCTGCCGGATCCATACCTTCCGTCCCGGCTTCTGCCGGCTCTTCCCGCTCGGCCGCGAGTATGACGGGACCGGCTTTCGCTACTTCGTGACGGAGGACGGCTGCAATATGCCCGGAAAGAGCAAAGTCCGTATCGACCGCTGGCTTGAAATACCTGATCTGAAGCGATACGAAACCTTTATCACGCAGTGGCATTACTTCCTGAAAGCTCTCAGAGAAAAACTCTATGCATCGCAGGACGCGGAGATGAATCAACGCATCTCTCTTTTTGTGCTGGAGATGTTCTTCGAGAGACCTTACAATTTCAGCGGAGATTTCTACGAACAGTTCGCAAGAAGACTGGAACTTGCCGAAGAGGCGCTGTCATAATGTGCTGCCACAAGATGTCTGCATGAGACTC
>DMAZ01000152.1:6801-8198 GCA_003446335.1 Lachnospiraceae bacterium
ATGTCTGCATGAGACTCTGTCATAACTCTGCCATACCGTCCGGACATTATTTTCTTATGATTTCCTTATGATTTCTTTATGATTTCGAAGGAATAGCTGGAATCATAGTCATCGGCAATTCCTTCGGTGACATACATTTTATCCTTATCGGTCATCATGATCATCTCGAACTCATCACTGTGCGCTTTCCAGTACTCCGCTGCCTTCTCGGGTCCGCAGACATACATGGCAGTGGACAGCGCATCCGCCATCGTTCCGCTTTTGCTGATGATCGTAACGGAGGAATCAATGGAAAAACCGTTATCTACCGGATAGCCGGTCTTCGGATCCAGGATATGATGGTATTCTTTCCCTTTTGCATCTTTAAAGTTCCGCTCGTAGCCCCCGGAAGTAATGACCGCGCAGTCTTCGACCGTCAAAATGCCGAGGAAACCTCCGTGATTGCGGTCATTCAGGGCTATCCGCCATTTGCTTCCGTCCGGCTTTGTCCCGACCGTCTGAATGTTCCCGCCGAGATCGATCAGTGCATTTTTCACACCTTTCTCCCTCAGAATATCCGCCGCACACTGAGACGCATATCCCTTCGCAATTCCTCCGAAATCGATCTTCATACCCTCCGGCAGAGTAATTTTACCGCTCTCGGGATCGAACTCGATCTTCGATGCGCCTACATGGGCAAGCGCAGCCTTGATGTCCGCATCGGACGGTACCGTTCGAACTTCCTCTTCAGTCGGGTCCTCCCCGTTTTTGGCTTTTTCCGCGGCGGCGACAGCCTCCTCAAAAGTGCTGCGATAAAGGCTCGTGAACCCCCAGAGCTCCATGAGCGGATAGACCGACACATCGAACCTTCCTTCTGTGTCATGATAAAGTCCGAGAGACGTCGTCAACAGATAGGATGCATCCTCCCCGAGCTGACCGGATCCGGTCTCGTTCAGCCTGCCGATCTCACTCTCCGGATCACCCGTTGAGAGAAGCGCATCAAGAGCCTTGATCTTCTCTACACTGAGGTCGAGTCCCTCCTCAGCCCCATCGCCGTAGGCCTGCAGTTTCATAAAGGGGACGGTCATCACATCATAGATTTCCCGGACAACCGGCTTACTGATCTGAGCGCTGCTCTTCTGAGAGTCCTGGCCCGCATTGCCCTCTGTGTTATTTTTCCCGGAGTCCGCTTCGCTTTCTGTCTGCGTGTTCCCGCCGGATACCACTCCGCTTCCGCCAGCTGACTGACCGCATCCGGAAGCACCTAAAATGAGCGCTATTAGCACTGCACAGGAACCTGCCGCTCTTCTTTTGAATCCCTTATTAATCATAAAAATATGTACCTTTCCTAAGTGGGGAAATTTTCCTTCTCTACTGATATTAGATAATCCCCCGAATTTTGTCAATTGCATCCTTTC
>DMAZ01000087.1 GCA_003446335.1 Lachnospiraceae bacterium
CCTACATTGGCTGTATACGCATACGCTCCGACCACCGTCGTCACAACTATGGTCGTTCCCATTCCGCGCATTTCCTCGTGCATGGAGGCCTCTTCGAGTATTCCCTGATTTGCCAGATCTATTGCCTCCCGGATCAGTTTCACCGGATTCTGCTCACTGCTGGTCGCGATTGCTTCCCGCACGGTATTGACCGCGTATCTGGAAGCGAAATCTCCGGCATTGTGACCGCCCATTCCGTCAGCCACAATGAACAGATTCGGAAGATTTCCGACCGGTTCGGCAGAAGCGAAGACACTGTCCTGATTTATTTTTCTTTTTTGTCCCACATCAGTGAGTGCAGCTGTTTTCATACTTCATCCGTTTCCAAGTATCTTTTTCTTAATTGCCCGCAGGCTCCATCTATATCCCTACCCATTTCCCTTCTAATAGTAACATTAATTCCGTAATTTTCAAGTTTTTTCTGAAAGGCTATGGCAGCAGTACGATCCGGTGCCTTGAATTCTCTTTCACGTACCGGATTGACCGGTATCAGGTTCACCAGGCAATTCATATTCTTAATTCTATCCGCGAGTTCCCTGACACATTTGTCAGAATCATTGACCCCTTGCATGAGACTGTATTCAAATGTCAGCCTTCTCCTGTTGACCGCATAGTAGTCTTTCAGTGCGGAAAAAACTTCGTTCAGGGAGTATGCATTTGCAACAGGCATGATTGTCTTCCGCAGTTCATCGTTCGGCGCATGGAGAGAAAGCGCAAGATTGATCATGAGATTCTCATCTCTGAGCTTTCTGATCCCGGGAACAATCCCGCATGTCGATACCGTAATATTCCTCTCGCTGATATTATGTCCGTCCTGATCGGAGAGCATACGGATGAACCGGACCAGATTATCATAATTATCCAGAGGTTCACCGGTTCCCATCACGACGACATTGGAGATCCGTTCGTCAAGGTCCCGCTCGATTGCATAGATCTGACCGAGCATCTCTCCGGCCGTCAGGTTCCTTGTCAGACCGCCGATCGTAGAAGCACAGAATGCGCATCCCATACGGCATCCCACCTGAGAGGAAATACAGACTGTATTGCCGTGCCTGTACTTCATAAGAACACTTTCAACAAATTCTCCGTCGTGCATTTCGAACAGATATTTTCTGGTGCCGTCAAGCCGGGAAATCTGAACTTCTCTCTTTCGAGGCGTATGAAGTTCAGCCTCCATCGAAAGAGAATTTCTGAGACTTTTGGGAAGATTCGTCATTTCCCCCCAGGATGACGCGTTCCTTACATTGATCCACTCATAGATCTGCTTTGCGCGAAATGTTTTTTCACCTGCCGCGGAAAGTGCCTCTTTCATTTCCGGCAGCGTCATATCAATATAATTCATGTGTCAGTCCTATACAAGAAAACTTCCGCTGCTAAGGCCGTTGTCTTCTCTCCTCATACGGGCCAGGAAAAAACCATCCGCCTCATGAATGCCCGGCATGATCTGAAGAAAACCTTTTTCTGTCGTAAGCCTCCAGAGTTCTCTGGGCAGATAAGGATTCAGGCTTTCAAGCGCAAACGGATAATTCTCTGTGAACCATGCTACATTCTCCTGATTTTCGGGACGGCTGACCGTACAGGTGCTGTATATGAGAATTCCGCCGGGTTTCACATAGGAAGCCGCGTTATGAAGAATTCTTCTCTGAAGTTCTACCAGCTCCTGAATTTTCGACGGCGTCACACGGTATTTGATATCAGGTTTTCTCCCGATCACACCAAGTCCGGAACAGGGGACATCACAGATCACAAGATCGGCTTTTCCCTCAGAAGCCGCATCGAATGTGAGCGCATCCATCACAACAGGATGAATATTGATAAGGTCTGCGCGCGCAGCATTCTCTGAGATCAGCCGCACCTTCTCTTCCGAAATATCTCTTGATTCGATCATGCCGAATCCTGACATCTTATCCGCTATATGCAGACTTTTTCCGCCGGGAGCTGCGCACATATCAATGACATAGTCTCCCTGCCCGGGATCGGCCACCTCACCGACCAGCATGGAACTTACATCCTGCGGGAAGATCCATCCTCTCATGAACGCATCCAGCGCGGGCATATAGTTATAATTCGATATGTTATAGGCATAAGGCAGGTACGGCGCGCGTCTCACCGTCACTCCCTGGGCCCTGAGGCTTCCCAGAATTTCGCTGCGGGATATCATGCTCGTCTTCAGACGCACCGTCGTCGGACGTTCCGCAAGAAAACTCTTGAGCATTCTGACTGTGACATATTCACCGAACTCACTGATCCAGTTCTCTACAAGCCACTCCGGAGTCGAGAAACGGATCGACAGATAGCGGACAGGCTCCTTATTGCGATCCGGGTACTCCACATTATCCGAATTGCGCGCAATATTTCTCAGAACGCCGTTCACGAATCCTTTCAGATTATAAAATCCCCTGCTCTGCGCCAGCTTGACTGCCTCATTCACGGCTGAAGCATCCGGAACGCTTCCCATATACATGATCTGATAGGTCGCGCTTCTCAGGATATTCTGAATGACCGGTTTCATCCTTGCTACGGGAACCGTAGAATACTGATCGATAACATAATCCAGCTCAATAAGCCGTTCCACTGTTCCCTCGCACACTTTGGTTATAAAAGCACGGTCCCTTTTTGAAAAATACTGAACTTTTTCAAGCGCGCTGTGGATCGCTGTGTGACTGTAGACACCATCCCTGAATATTGCCAGAAGAATATCAAGGATAATATCTCTGAGATTGTTATTTGCCACTGTCTTTTCCCTCTGATTTATGTAAAATGCGTGTCTCTGAATTTATATCCTCTCAGAAAATCATCGATAGCCATTCGGCGTTTGCCCTCGATCTGTACCTCCCGGGGCACGATCTGTCCCTTTCCGGTCTGAATGCGCATCTTTCCTCCATCTATAATGAACCCGCCCGGTTCGATCCCGGCGTTCTCACTTTCTATATCCGCACTCCAGATCTTAAAGGTCTTCCCATCCAGGTGAGTAAATGCACTCGGCCAGGGAGCGAACGCCCGTATCCTTCTTTCGATCGCCCCGGCATCGTCTGACCAGTCTATCCTGCCCGCATCTTTTTTTATCATGCGGCAGTATGGTGTCGGACTTTGCTCAGGCTGCGGGATCCGGACGGCCGTTCCATCCAGTATGGACGGGAGGGTATCCGTAAGAAGCTCTGCGCCCAGAACTGCAAGTTTATCAAAAAGACTTCCGCCGGTGTCCGTATCTTCGATCGGTATCTTTCTCACACTGATTATATCGCCGGTATCAAGGCCTTCGTCCATCTGCATGATCGTAACGCCCGTCTCCTTACACCCGTCCAGAATGCACTGCTGAATCGGTGCTGCGCCGCGATATGCAGGCAGGACAGACGCATGAACATTGATACAGCCGAGCCTCGGCAGATCAAGGAGCTCTTTCGGCAGGATCTGGCCGAAAGCAGCGACCACAATAAGATCCGCGTTCATATCGGCAATCTCAGCGATTGCTTCCGGAGCTCTGGCCCGGACAGGTTGAAAAATCCTGAGTCCTGCCTTAAGGGCTGTCTCCTTGACCGGACAGGGGACCGGTTCTTTCTTCCTGCCTTTGGCCTTATCCGGCTGCGTGACAACTCCGGATACTTCATACCCGGCTTTCAGGATGGCTTCAAGAATTCCCGCCGCAAAATCCGGCGTTCCCATAAAAACTATCTTCATTTACGCCTCTGCCTCTTCTGTTTCCTCGATGTCCCGGACATCATGTATCTCGCCTTCCACTTTTTCCATATACATATGGCCGTCCAGATGGTCGATTTCATGACAGAAATCTCTTGCAAGAAGTCCTTCAGCCTCCCAGCGTACAGGATTCATCTCACGGTCCAGACCTTCCACGACCACATGCATGGGACGTGTGACTGTTCCGAACTTTCCGGGATAGGACAGACAGCCCTCATCACCGGTCTGTTCTCCATCCGCTTCAACGACTCTGGGATTGATGAGGACCCTCGGATCATCTCCCACATCCACAACAATGATCCTTCTGAGCACACCGACCTGCGGAGCGGCCAGACCGACACCGTTATATTCATACATCGTATCGAACATATCATCGATCAGTTCATCGATGCGGGGGGTCATCTCTTTCACTTCCCGGCTCACTTTGGTCAGCACTTTATCTCCTACTTCTCTTATTGTACGAATAGCCATTATCCGCTTCCTCCGCTTTATGTATTGAAATCAAACTCTATCCGAATTCCCTCAAATCCGCTGTTGATGCGGATATATTCTTCCAGCAGGTCTTTCGCCCGGATCAAATTTTCTCTGGTCGGATATCTGAGATAGATGACCTGTCTGTATCTGTCTCTGATCTTCCCGATGCTCTGCGGTGCAGGCCCGATCGCAGACAGGATACTTTTTCTGTCGATCCGGTCAATATACTTTCTGATATAATGCATCCCGGTCGTCAGCAGTTTTTCATCTTCCGAGCTTCCCAGTATTGCGAGAAGATATCCGACCGGGGGATAATGCATCAGTTTACGATACGCAATCTCCTCTTTGTAGAAACTGCTGTACTTCTGGTCAGCCCCATATCTGACCGCATAATGATCGGGATGATATGTCTGAATGACCGCACATCCGCGGTCTTCCCCGCGGCCGGCCCTTCCGACCGCCTGGGTTATCAGCTGAAAGGTCCTCTCCCCCGAACGATAATCAGCCTCGGACAGAGACAGGTCCGCCATCAGGACGCCGACACATGTAACCTTCGGAAAATCATGTCCTTTCACGATCATCTGGGTCCCGATCAGAATATCTGCCTGCCCGCTGTCAAAGAGGCTGAGTATCTTTGAGTGCCCTTCTTTTCCTCTGGTCGTATCGGAATCCATGCGAAGGATCCGGGCTTTGGGAAACAGTCGGGCTGCCTCTTCCTCGACTTTTTCCGTACCGACCGATACACCGCCGATATAACGGGAGTGGCAGGACGGACATTCGGTCACATCACTCTCCTCATGACCACAGTAATGGCAGATCAGTTTTCCGTTCAGATGTCTGGTGAGAGACACATCGCAGTGGGGACACTTTATGACATGACCGCATGAGCGGCATGTCACAAAACCAGAATAACCTCTCCGGTTCAGGAACAGCATGATCTGCTCCCCTCTCTGCAGAGAAACCTCCATTCTCTTCCGCAGTTCTTCCGAGAACATCGACCTGTTCCCCCGCACATTCTCGCTGCGCATGTCGACGATCACCGTTTTCGGCAGACCGGCATTCCCATACCTCAGTGTGAGCGAAACGGATGCGTACTCACCCTGCCATGCTCTGTAGGAGGCCTGCAGAGAAGGCGTTGCGGATCCGAACACGACGTGCGCATTTTCAATTTTTGCTCTCTCGATGGCAGTCTCTCTGGCATGGTATCTGGGAACCATCTCGGAGCGATAGGATTCCTCGTGCTCCTCATCCATCACAATAAGCCCCAGATTTGAAAACGGTGTGAACAATGCCGATCTCGGGCCGACCATGATGCTGATATCACCGCTCCTGGCGGCTTTCATCTGATCATATTTTTCCCCTTCGGAGAGGCGGGAGTGAAGAAAAGATACCTTTTTTCCGAATCTTCCGACAAAACGTTCCACAGTCTGTCTGGTCAGAGCAATTTCAGGAATCAGCATGATCGCCTGTCTGCCTTCTCTCAGAACATCCGCGATCAATTCCATATAGACCAATGTCTTACCGCTTCCTGTGACGCCTGATATCAGAACAGGTCTGTTCTGTCCTGCCCATTCTCTGCGCACAGCCCACACAGCCATTGTCTGCTCCTGTGTCAGTCTGTAAGAAGCAGCTGCCTCAACATTTCCGACAACGTCCCTGAATCTCTCCGATGTCAGTACACAGACAATACCGTCCTTTTCCAGGCCCCGGATGATCTGCATGGATGCCCCGCAGTTCTCCACCAGCCAGGAAGCAGTAATTCCTTCCCGGTCCAAAAGAGCATTGATCACCCGCTTTCTTGACTCCTGGTTCTTTCTGAGACCGTCTCTGTAAGATTCCGCCTTTTCACGGTCCGTAAGATAGACCTTTTTCTCCAACACCGTTCCGATACGGCGTCTGATCGGAAGTACCGTTCGAAGAGACTGTGCCATCACGCCTCCGTACGTATGGCTCATCCAGGCTGCCAGCGCTATAAGACGTGCTTCCGCCGTCTCCTCTCCTGTCACGACGGCAGCGATCTCTTTCATTTTTTCAGGATCGTAAGTGCACTTGTCACGGAAGCCGATTACATAACCTTTGACCATACGTCTCCCGAAAGGTACCATCACGAGAGATCCTGTGACGACATTCCCTCTCATACTTTCGGGTACAATGTATGAAAACGGTCTGTCCAGCGCTTCCGCAGTTATGTCGACGATTACATCAGCGTAAAGCATCTGCATCAAGTATTTCCTTTATAATAACTCTCTCATCCATCGGATAACGTTTACCGTTGATCTCCTGGTAGTCCTCATGGCCTTTACCGGCCAGAACGATAATATCTCCCGGCTGCCCATGATGGATAGCGTAAGCAATTGCTTCCCGGCGGTCGATGATCTCGATATACTTTCCGTCTGTTCTCGCCATGCCGGTCTTTATATCATCTATGATCGCCTGCGGATCTTCCGTCCTGGGATTGTCCGATGTGATGATCGTCAGATCCGCCATCTTTCCTGACGTCTCTCCCATCTCGAATCTTCTCTGAGGATCCCTGTCTCCTCCGCAGCCGAAGAGACATACGATCCTGCCGGGATCATAATCGCGCAGTGTGGAGAGAAGACTCTGAAGAGCCATCGCATTGTGCGCGTAATCAATCATCAGGGTAAAATCATCGGATACTTTTACCATCTCGATGCGTCCCCGTACCTTCGCGACTTTCAGAGCTTTCTGAATATCGGAGATCTCAATACCGAAATGCCTGCAGATAGAGATAGCCGTCAGCGCATTGTATACGGAGAATTTGCCGGGTATATCCAGTGAAACAGGGAAGGACATCACTCCGGTGACATCGAATGTCACGCCAAGATAACCGGGCTTTGCAACATGTTCGATATTCTCCGCGCGAATATCCGCATCCGGATTGTCAATACCGTAGGTCTCGACCCTGCATCTGCGCCCTCTGATCATATCCCCGGCGTGAGCATCATCAATGTTCACGATTCCCAGCCTGCACTGATCGAACAACAGGCTCTTGCATCTTAAATAATCGGCAAAATCCTTGTGCTCGTTCGGACCGATATGATCCGGGGAAATATTTGTAAAAACTCCGATCTCAAAAAGAATGCCTTCACACCTTCCCACCATAAGCGCCTGAGAGGAGACCTCCATGACTGCACAGTTGCAGCCCGCCTCGATCATCTCGCGCAGATACTGCTGTACAACATATGATTCCGGAGTCGTGTTCACGGCATGAATATGTCTGTCTCCGATAATTGCCTCGATCGTTCCGATGAGCCCTGTCTTGTAACCGGCATTGTCAAGAATGGATTTCACCATGTATGTCGTGGTCGTCTTTCCCTTGGTCCCTGTGATGCCGATCACCGGAATTTTCTCCGCAGGATAATCGAACCATGCGGCGGAGGCATATGACAAGGCTTTTCTTGTATCCTCGACAGCGATTACCGCAAGACCGTCCGGATAGGAATCTCTCAGACGATCGCTCTGTACCAATACCGCTGCTGCCCCTCTTTCGGCAACATCTTCTATGACCGAATGCGCGTCGAATTTCGCTCCGACAATGCAGACAAATGCGGATCCTTTTCCGACTTTTCTCGAATCATAAACAAGGCCGGAGATCTCCGCTGAAAGGTCTCCCTGTATTAAACGATACTCTATTCTTTCAAGCAGCTCCTGAAGTTTCATGTACTTCCTCCAACGACTTTTTTAAAAGAAGCGCAACTATCCCGCTCCCAGGCATAAAACGCCATGATTCTCTCTATTCTATATCATCTTCGTCGTTCCGTCAATTAAGTCTGTTTTTGCGAATACTATCCGCGAGACAGATTCCCGAGCTTCCCCGCCATATAAATTTTTCCATAAAATCGGACATAATTCCGATATTTTTATTTTTACTTAATAAATTTTATTTTTTCTTTCGAACAGATTCATATTATGCACATATTTCACAGTTACTATATACACAGATAGTTGATTAACCACTCACTATCTCCCCCCTCATTAAAGAAAAGGAAAAAGGAGCTGTTCAAGCTCCTTTTTTCTTTGCAATATTTTTCTCTCTATCATTACAGAGAATCTACGATCGTAGTCCCCGCTTTGCCAAGGAATGCTGCTTTGGCTCTGGGGATGGAAGTAATGATCGCCTTCCTGTTCAGACCAAGTTCCACAAAATTGATGGCAGCCTGGAACTTCGGAAGCATCTTTCCCGCTTCGAACTGATCCTCCTCACAATAACTCCTCGCCTGACGTACGCTGATCCTTCCGAGTATTTTTTCATTATCTGTGTTATAGTTGAGCGCAACGGCATCCACCGAAGTAAGGATCATAAGAATGTCGGCTTCCAGCTCGACTGCCAGCAACCCGCTCGCGAGATCTTTTTCAATGACAGCCGAAGCCCCCCTCAGATCCACACCCTGCTCAATGACAGGAATTCCGCCGCCTCCGCAGCAGATAACGACCTGATCTGCCTCAAGAAGCGCTTTTATCGATTCAATCTCTATAATTTCCCGTGGAACAGGAGATGCTACGATTCTCCTGTATCCTTCCTTCGTCTGCACTACATGATTGCCTCTCAGCTCCTCTTCCTCTGCTTCTTCACGGGAAAGAACACGGCCGATGATCTTGGAAGGCTCATAGAATGCTTCATCATAGGGATCGACGAGCACCTGCGTAAGAATCGTTGATACAGGTTTTTGAATCCCCCTTGTGATCAGTTCCGCACGGACAGAGTTCTGAAGATCATAGCCGATATAACCCTGACTCATGGCAGAGCATACAGACATCGGACACTTGGTATACTCTCTGTGATTCACGGCAAATTCTCCCATTGCCATATGAATCATACTCACCTGAGACGAATTGCTGTGGCAGACGACCACATTATGGCCCAGTTCCACCAGATCTGCAACTGCTTTCGCAGCCTGCCTCGTCGCTGTCTTCTGCTCCGGCAGAGTCCTTCCGAGTGCCCTGTGGCCGAGAGCTATTACGACCGTCTTTTTCTTAGCCATATCTTCCTCCTTTATGATATCAGGAACGCCCGGGCATTCCTGCCGCGCTGCGCACGGTGCGAAACACCTTTCCTCATGGCGCGGCTGCGATCCGCGTCTCTCCCGAATGGTCCGGAGCCGTTCAGGCAAGGACTGTGTTGAATGCGTAATAGATAAGAACGATTACTCCGAGAATGATCCTGTAATATCCGAAGACTGTAAAATCATGATTCCTGATATACTTCAACAGGAACTTGATTGCAAAAATCGATACAAAGAATGCGACTGCCATACCCAGGACCAGCAGGAAAAATTCAGATACCGTAAAGATGAACCCGAACTTGACCAGCTTCAGAAGGCTGGCTCCCAGCATGACCGGCACTGCCAGGAAGAATGTATATTCCGAAGCAGTCTTGCGGGACATGCCCAGGATAATACCACCCAGAATGGTCGCGCCGGATCTTGATGTTCCGGGAATCAGAGCAAGCACCTGGAAAATACCTATGATCAGAGCATTCATATAAGTGATCTGTCCGATATTGCGGATGATCGGCTTCATTGTCCGGTTCCTCTTCTCGATCAGGATAAAGAAGATGCCGTACAGAATCAGCATGATGGCAACGGTCGGATAATTATAGAGATGCTCATCCAGCCAGTCATCGAACGGCAGCCCGATAAGAATAGCCGGAATACATGATACCAGGATCTTCAGCCACATACTGAACTTGCTGCGATCCATGATCCGGAAAATACCTCTCTCTTTCCTATTGACTCTCGTGAACGGCCAGAGCCTCGGAAAGTAGAGAACAACGACCGCCAGGATAGCTCCCAGCTGAATGACTACCAGGAACATGCTCCAGTATTCCTCAGAGACCCCCAGCTTCAGGAACTGTTCCGCCAGGATCATGTGTCCTGTGGAACTGATCGGGAGCCACTCCGTGATTCCTTCAATTATTCCCAGAATTATTACTTTCAGAATATCAATCATAATTTCCCCATATTCATACTTTTATTTTACGTAAGCCCTGTATACAGATCCGTCCTGCCGGAAAATGACCGTTGTATTCAGGTTCTTCCGTAACGCTACTAATATAACACCCGTTCTATAGTGTTTGCAAGGGGACGAATTGAGTACAGATTTATGACGATCGATTCCCGGGCAGGATTAAGAGTAACGTAGATATTCCGAAAGTACATAGCCTGTCTTATTCCCGTACGTCACCATATAGAAACCATTCCCGGCATCTTTTATAGCATATACGACATCTCCCAGAGGGATCTGACATATTTCATCAGCCTTCGTTGAGGGCTTTTTTCTAAGCGTTATGCTCTGCTTACAATATGCGACCGTCATATACTGACCGATCGCGACCTGCGGTTCGTACTCATCGAGATATTCCTCCAGGGCATACCCGCTCTGCCCGTCATAGATAACATACAGGAAACCATTTCGGGCATCCCCGATGTAGGTCACCTGCGCATATAAAGGAATGCGGTCAAGGGCTTCCGCCGACGTCGAAGCGGATGCTCTCAGCGTAATATATTCCTTGCATTTCACCACCCAGAGAGGCTGACCGTAATAATAATCCCCGGATCCAGTCTGTCCTCCGCCATTGATCGAACTGAGATAAGAAGCAAGGGCATAACCTGTCCGGCCTTTATACTCGACCATATAAAACCCGTTGGCAGACTCCTTCACGGCATATACGACATCACCCAGAGGAATCTGACATATTTCCCCGGCTTTTGTTGACGGGTTTTTTCTGAGTGTTATGCTTTCCCTGCATTTTACGACGACCATATACTGACCGATCGCGATCTGCGGTTCATATTCATCGAGGTATTCTGCCAGCGCATATCCGGTCAATCCGTTATACACCACTTGCAGAAAACCGTTAGGCGCATCCGCGATGTAAGTCACATGCGCATATAAAGGCATGCGGGCGAGGGCATCCGCCGAAGTCGAAGCGGATTCCCGCAGCGTAATATATTCCTTGCAGTTCGCGACCCAGAGAGACTGTCCGTAAAAGTAGCCGCTCGAGTGTTTTACTTTCATCAATCCACCCTTTTCCTGAGTGAAAGAGATCTTATTGAAATTCGTTTTCACAGACTTCGAAGACAGACCGCTGCAGGAGGAAAACATAAACATACAGATAATTCCTATAATAAGTATTGTTATTCTTCTTTTGATCATGATCATCACCCTTATATTGCCTATAATTTACAGTTCCTATCAAATACAATTATATAAGCTGCGGATACCGGCTTCAATCCAAATTATGACATTTCAGACAAATATCTTCTGTAATTATCAAAGAAAAGAAACATTATAGTATCATTTAATTGATAATTAAATGGGATTATCGTATTTTCAATATACTAAATCCCATGGAATTTCATGTTTTATAGTCGATTACCGGACTTCAGCAAGAACGCCCGGTCTTATAGAAAAAACATAAGGAGGACAAGTAATGGACAAAACAGAAGGAATGAACATGATCAATGAAGAAGCACTTGCGGACGTAGTCGGCGCAAGACCGTGACAGTAAATAACGAGTGAAGCTCACATGGATAAATCCACGTGCTTCCATATGCGGCTCTCGCCGCAGGGCCGCTTTAGGCGGCCGGACTTACGCACCTGCGGATACGCCTCCTGC
>DMAZ01000066.1 GCA_003446335.1 Lachnospiraceae bacterium
GCGTGAAAGTCAGATATGTCAGCGGTATAGGAACAGGTGATTACAGCGAGTGGCTGGCGGAACAGTTCGTGAAGGGCACGGAACCGGATCTTTTCTTCGTTCTTCCGGAGGACTTCTCCATTCTTGCATCGAACGGGGCTTTGCAGCCGCTGGATGAGATGATCAGGCGGGACGGAGAATTCGATCTTTCCTGTTATTATGATGCCTGCAGAGAAGCCGGGATGATGGGTGGTGTGCAGTATGCGCTGCCCTACGAGAGTGTCCCCACGCTGATGTTCGTGAACAAGAGCCTCCTTGAGGAATACAGTATCAGCATGCCGACGCATTCCTGGACATGGGATGACTTTTACGCGATCTGCAGGAAGATCACCGAAGCGTCCGCCATGGAAGATTCAGAGAAAGCCTACGGCGCTTATAACTACAGCTGGACGGACATGCTTTATGCCAATGACGCCGTTCTGTTCTCTGAGGACGGCCGCAAATGTTACCTCGGGGACATGAAAGTCCGTGATGCTGTCTGGTTCGATCAGAGACTTCAGGAACTGAACAGCGGCTACACGGTCTCAGCCAGAGATTTTGATTCCGGCAGGGTCGCTTTCCGGCCCTTCCTCTTCTCGGATTATAAAGTCTACCAGCCCTATCCCTGGAGGGTAAAGAAATACTCCAACTTTGAATGGGACTGCGTGGAGATGCCTTCCGGACCGCAGGGAGACAATGTATGCCAGATCGAATCGACGCTGATCGGGATGAATGCCCGGTCACACAGAAAGAAGCTTGCCTGGGAATTCATGAAGCTCCTTTCCTGCGACGAAGAGCTTCAGAAAAAGAATTATGCCTCCTCAGCGGGTATATCTCCGCTGATCGCCGTGGCAGAGGACCGGGAAGTCCTGAACGCGATCTTCAAGGATATCCCGGGGGATCAGGCAATTGACAGAGACGTCATCCATGATATCATGAGTACCGGGGTGGCGGCACCGAGATTCCGAAAGTACAGGCAGGCGATGGCCATGGCGGAAAATGCGGTGCAGACCGCAATGGAGAGCGGAAAGGCGATTGAGGATTATCTGATCACGGCGCAGCGTGATATTGATGTCATGCTGGGATCCTGAGAAGGTGCGGAAACGGAACATCGTTACCTGTAACGGATGCAGGCGATGGCGTGAAGAACATCGGTACCTGTAACGGATACGGCCGGTGATGTGAAAAAATCGGTATCGAAGCCGATGCAGACAGGGTATAAGCAGTAATCAGTACCGGAAAAGAAGGGTTTGAGCAGCTTTGTATGTGCGTACGCGAGAGTGTACAGAATATACAAAGCTGCTCCTTTTTTTAGGAAATTTTTATGAAAATTTAAAACATGACATTTGTCATGTCGATAGTATGACGTTACTCAGTTGTGCATTTTTACAATGAAATTAGAATAAAATGTAATTAAGCTCAATGCCGGCGAGCTGCAATTAAGATCAAGAAGGTGAGGTGAGAACAAATTGAGGTACGTGATTTTAGTAAGTCATGGTCTTTTCGCACAGGGCATTCATGACGCAGTCAAAATGCTGAGCGGAAACGAAAGTGACGAAATCAGGTCAATTGGTCTTCTGAGAGATATGGGCGCAGATGAGTTTGCGGCCGAGTTCAGGAAGATCCTTCCGGAGCTGGGACCGGATGATGAAATTATCATGTTTGCGGATATCGTCGGAGGATCTCCGCTGTCAACGGCAGCCAACGTGATCGCCGAGGAAGGTCTCCTTGGCAAAACGCTTATGATCGGCGGAATGAATCTTCCTCTCGTTCTGACAGGCGTTCTGTCAAAAGATGACATGACTTTTGACGAAATCAGGGAAGAAATCATCAGCGATGCTCAGGCAGGCGTGAAAGAATTCTCTGTAGCAGTCAGTGATGAATCGGCAGACGACGACATTTGATCAAATTGATAAAGAGAAAGGAAAAAACAAATGGCAATTAGTTTTATTCGTGTAGATGACAGAATGATTCACGGCCAGACTGTAACACGTTGGTCATTGGAATATCCCTGCACAGGCCTTATCGCAGTCAACGATGCTGCTGCTAAGAATCCGGTCCTGAAGCAGGCTTACAAGAGTGCTTCCGATAAGAAGACATTCGTATGGGGAGTACAGGAATTCCTTGACAAGTCCCCGAAGGTACTTGCATCCAAAGATCAGTATTTCCTGATCACAAAGAACCCGATTGACATGAAGAAGATCCTGGTCGACGGCAATTTTGATCCGCAGGGCGTAAAGACCGTCATTATCGGACCGTGCAACGACAGACCGGGCGCTACAAAACTGGGCAACAACCAGTCCATCACACAGGAAGAAGCTGAAGCTCTCGAAGCAATCATGCAGAAGGGCTATGAAGTTGAATTTGCACTGATCAAAGAAGCAGCAATCGGAAACTGGAAGAAGTTCAGAGGCCAGTTCGGCTTTAACTGATAAGGAGGAGTTCCGTTATGTCAATCAGTATAATTCAGGCAATCATCTTAGGATTGTTTGCATCCCTTTCATCTATGCCCGGTATGGGAAGTTCCTCTATCGGTAACTACACACTGGGTCGTCCGCTGGTCGGCGGTCTGGTCTGCGGACTGGTCCTCGGCGACGTCAAGACCGGTATTCTCGTCGGTGTAGCGATGCAGATCGTTTACATCGCTCTGGTAACTCCGGGCGGAACGGTTTCAGCTGACGTCCGTGCAGTATCTTACATCGGTATCCCGCTGGCAATGCTCGCAATCAAGGCTCAGGGTCTGGATCCGGCTTCCGAGCAGGGCATGGCTCTGGCTACTTCCTTCGGCGCGATGGTCGGTACTGTCGGTACAGTTCTTTTCTATGGTACAGCAACTCTCAACCTTGTATGGCAGCACATTGGCTGGAAGGCAATTGAGAAAAGAGACTACAAGCAGATTTTCCTTGTAGACCGTATTTATCCGTGGATTTCCCACCTTGCATTCTCCATGATCCCGACAGTCATCATGTGTATGCTCGGAGCACCTGTTGTCGAAGCAATTAAGACACATCTTCCGATGGATGGTCTCGCAATGAAGACACTGTTCACAGTAGGTTCACTTCTTCCTTGCGTAGGTATTGCGATTCTTCTGAAACAGATCGTACGCAACGTCACAGACTTTATTCCGTATCTTACAGGCTTTGTTTTCGCAAGAAGTATTGGAATCAATCTTGTATCTGCTACTGTAGTAGCCGGCATGTTCGCAATCCTTGTTTACAGACTGAAGCTGATCCAGGTACAGAGACCTGCAGCAGCATCCGGAGGAGGCGCATACGACGACGATGAGGAGGAGGATATCTGACGATGAGTACTGAGAAAAAACTTTCCAAAAAGGCTTTAAGTAAGTCATTCCATCATTGGTATTGGGGACATCTGACCTGCTTCTCACAGGAGCACATGCAGACATTTGGTTACCTGCACGCTATGCTTCCGCTCTGCGAAGAACTGTATGCGGATGATGAAGAAGCCAAGGCTAAAGCCATGAACACATACACCGCATTCTTCAACACAGAGCCGCAGCTCGGTACTGTTATCGTCGGTATGACCGCAGGTCTTGAAGAGTCAAGAGCAAACGGCGATGAAGAAGTCGATGACGAGACCATCAACGGTCTTCGTGCAGGTCTTATGGGACCGATCGCAGGTATCGGTGACTCTCTTGTAGTCGGTACCGTTATCCCGATCCTCCTTGGTATTGCAATGGGTATGTCCGGCGGCGGATCACCGCTCGGCGCTATTTTCTACATCATTGTATGGAACCTTTTCGCATACTTCGGCATGCGCTATCTGTACAATACAGGTTACAAACTCGGTGGCCAGGCCGTTGAGTTCCTGGTTGGTGCACAGGGTGAAGCTATCCGTGATGCCGTATCCACTCTGGGCGGATTCGTTATCGGTGCGGTTTCAGCTACATGGGTCTCTGTAACAACTGCGTTCAAGCTTGTCAATGCTGAAGGTGAAACCTACCTGAGCCTTCAGGATAAGCTTGATGAAGTATTCCCGGGATTACTGACAGCAGTAGTCATTATTCTCTGCTGGTGGCTGATGGCCAAGAAGAAGAGATCTCCGATTCAGGTCATGCTTATACTGGTAGTCGTAGCGCTGGTAGGCTGCTTGATTGGCTTCTTCGATCCGGGTCTCACATATTAATAGTTTCGATTCACGAAAAGACCTACGATTCACGAAAAGACCTTGCTAAAGTGTCTTGATTGTTTCTGAAACGGCCGAGCAGGGACAGGAACCTATGTTTCCTGTCCCTGTTGTCTAAGATAGCCTTAAACGAGAAAGCCTTTTAAAAGAAAGGATAACTTTTATGAACGCGGAACTTCTTGTTGAAGAAGCCCGGCTGCAGGAAGCAGCTTTAAAACGCCTGGGGCGATGGCTGACCATATGTCTGGCATTCTCCTCGGTGGGAGTCCTTATCATATACTTTGCCATAGCTTCGGATAAAAAGAATATCTGGCTTATTATTCTGGGGATAATCATCTTGCTTTTGGGAGCAGCCGGCGGTATTACAATAGGACTCGGAATACGGAACGGCAGAAATAACGTCCGCAAAATTCTCCGGGCTGTTGAACAGGAAAGGAATCCGCAGGTTCAGGATCTGAGAGCAGAGGTTCCAAAGGCCGAGGATTCGAAGACAGAGAATCCGAA
>DMAZ01000211.1 GCA_003446335.1 Lachnospiraceae bacterium
AAGAAGGGCTGGATTAATCCTGCCGGGTTCAGCAGCGATGATGACCTTGGATCCTGTTGGTGCGAACATGTCGTCCTCGATCAGGAACTGATGCAGTATATCGCTTCCGCCAAGCACAAGTATGGTATGCGGCTCTTCCGGAATTTCCGGTTCATTTGAATAAGAACCCGGGTCAGTCGCAGCACACCCCTGCAATTTCAGTGGATCGTCATCCTCCGCGATCCAAATCAACTGGTCGCCCGGCTGGAGTACATAGCCCGGATTGTGCGTGAACAGTGACTGCCCTACTCCGAGCACTCCGATTGCCGTGGCATTTGCAAGCCGCAGATTGATGTCACCGATCGAAAGGCCGGCGGCTATAAGTACCTACATATATCTCATTACCCCGAAAACTGAGAAGCTCGGAAAAAATCTCGGACATGCCCGGATGACGGCCGGACTGGATCATGAGGTGTGCGATCGTCTTCTGGAAATTCAGTATCTCCGAACGTTCACCGCCGGCTATTTTAGCCGGTTGCAGCACTTCCCGGACATTTTTATTTGCCATCACCAGTTCTTCGAGAATGCTGATAATGTTTTCATCGAAACCGATTACGATAGTGTGACCGGTTTCAATCACACGGGATTTGCCGCGCTGCAGGGAGGTTACCTTGTAATTGATTAAAAAAAGCCACCCTGATTTTTATCATCAGAGTGGTTTTAGTTTGTAGTCAGACGGTCATCAACTTAATGACATTGCCATTGAAGTCCAGATAATTTTTTGATGATTCATTCGTCTCTAAAAATCCTCATTTTTCCAGATGAACATACCTTCGCCGAAAGCCAGATTCCTGACAAGTGAGAGAAGCTCATCATCCGGATTAAAGATCGTCATATGCGTGTCTTCCGGCTCGGAAATGATCATCGTATCGTTTATCATAATATTGACATAGCGTTCATAAATGGCCTCTGCGATCTGTTCCGGCGAAGGATTGATTATTCCGTCCTCGTCAAGGGAAACAGCCCTGTAGCAATTCAGCTTCAGAATTATATTCACATGTTTCTTTTTGATTTCTGAAAGCTGAGTTCGCCTCAGATAATGTTCTATAGTAAAATACTGGCCTGTGCCACCTGCCGGGACCTGTTCCGGCAGAATGTCTATGATCCAGTAGGGAGTATTCAGCAATTCCTCAATTGTTCTGCTCATTTTTCTTTACCCTATCCTGCCGGAAAACAGTCAGCTTCTTATACTCGAACGATATAAGATCCGAATGGCCTCAGAGACAGTTTCGCTATCTTAAAAAACTGCTTGCCGAACGGAATACCTATTATGGTGATACACCAGGCACATCCGATCAGGAAGTTACCAAGAGCCATCCACCAGCCATTTACAATGAACCAGATCACATTCACAAGAAAGGAAGCGGCGCCACCGCCGTATTCTATTCTTCTTCCGAATGGCCAGAAAGACATGACAGCAAATTTAAAGCATTGCAGACCATATGGTATTCCGACGATCGTGATACACCATAAGACACCGGACAGGATCCAGGCCATACCACTGAAGAAGCCTCCGAATATAAACCAACAAATGTTACCTAATAATCTCATATGTCTTTATCCCCCGCAAAACTTTCTATTCTATTTTTTTATGATATTCTTTTTACTAAAACTGTCAAATACATTATTCATTATGTCTCATCGGGCTTCGGTTCCGGGTAAATTCTTTTCCTCTGACCATAAGTACATAATGTATCCGTCGATAGTGATTTTGTCATAGTTTCCGGTATTTTCCGTGAAACTTTTGTGGAAAGTGTGTGAAAAAATGCTATAATATCAGTATTAACGAAAGGGGGCACCAAGATGTTTTTGAAATTTATTTTAGCTTTACTTCCTATTATCTGGCTCATCGTAGCCATGAGTATTCTGAAGATGCCGGGCTTCAAAGCATGCTTCATCGCTTTCGTAATTACTTTTGTTCTCGCAATCGCCGGTTGGAAACTCAGTGTGGTCAACACGGCAACAGCTGCGCTGGAGGGTATCTGCAACGCCTTATGGCCGATCATTATCGTTATCCTTGCAGCACTGTTCGTCTACAATCTCACCCTCAAGACCGGAGCCATGGAAAAAATCAAAGCCATGCTGGCCGGTGTCTCTACCGACAAGAGAATCCTGATGCTCCTCATTGCATTCGGTTTCGGTAACTTCATGGAAGGCATGGCAGGTTTCGGTACCGCTGTTGCTATTCCGGCCGGTATCCTCGTGGGTCTGGGATTCGATCCGATTCTTTCCATCGTTTCCTGTCTGATCATCAATTCGACTCCGACAGCATTCGGTTCTGTAGGTGTCCCGACCAATACCATGGCCAATATAACCGGCTTTGATGTTGTCTCTATATCCGGAAATGTCGCAAAGATCCAGCTGGTCGTCTCTTTCCTGCTTCCGTTCATCGCCATCATCGTGATCGGCGAAGGCGTAAAAGCGCTGAAAGGACTCATTCCGATCATTCTTATTGCTGACTTTGCATTCCTTATTCCTCAGTATATCGTTGCCAATGTAATCGGTCCCGATCTCGCGGATATCATCGGTGCCATCTTCTCCATGATCGCCATCATTATTGCGGCAATGAAACTTCCGAGAAAGAAAATACCGGAATTTGAAGTCGAATCCAACGGTGATTCTCTTAAGGGGCTCACAATGAAAGAAGCTCTTGTAGCATGGTCTCCGTTCATTCTGATTTTCATATTCCTTCTTCTTACATCCACACTGGTCCCGATCATTCACGATCCGCTTGCGGCCATCAATTCGAAGATACAGTTCTATGCCGGAGAAAATCCAGCTACACTGACCTTCTACTGGATCAATACGCCTGGTGTCCTGATCATCCTTGCCGGTATCATCGGAGGACTTATTCAGGGTGCTTCTTTTGGTGAAATCATCAGTATCTTCGTTACAACTGTAAAGAAAAATGTTAAGACGATTATTACGATCTGCTCCGTCCTCGCTGTCGCGAAGATCATGGGTTACAGCGGAATGATCAGCGACATCGCCAACGTTCTGGTCAAGGTCGCCGGAGACAAGTTCCCGCTCATCTCCCCGTTGATCGGTACAATCGGCGGATTCGTGACAGGTTCCGGTACATCCACGACGGCACTCTTCGGCCAGCTCCAGGTAGAGACCGCCAACCAGATCGGTGCGAATCCGGTATGGCTTGCTGCAGCCAACCTTATGGGCGCCGGCATCGGCAAGATGATCTGCCCGCAGAGCATCGCCATCGGTACCGCAGCCTGCAACCTGAGCGGCGCGGAAAGCAAGATTCTCGGAAAGACTGCGATCTATACAGTACTCTTCGCTGTGATTGGCGGAATTGTATGTTTTGTGCTTCCGATGATCGGTCTTGTATAATCTTATACAAAAGGGCCTGAACGGCTATAGATAGAAACGGAAACAGAGTAATAAAGAAAAAAGCGGAATAGAATAATATAGAAAAAAGGCAGGTTTCATACTGTAAATACTATACGGTATGATGCCTGTCTTTTATTTTGTCCAAAAACAGGTACGTAATCGTTATGTCAACTGAATATCATCACTATATCCGTATGACACACGTCATGATTTTGAGCCGGAAAATGTATTTTAAATTACATATGTAATGTTTTTTGCCTGTCTTAAATTACATTTGTAATGCATTACATATGCAATTTATTTCATATGACAATTATCAGATGTCAGAATATACACTCATATTTTATAATATTATCTAATTTAATTTGACGCAATCTACACACCATGCATCAAAAGAAAGGAGAAATGAATGAAAAAGAAAAATGTAACCAAATTAATGTCACTCTTTCTGGCATTCGTTACAGCATCATTCAGCGCCTTCGCGTCTGTACCCCCGGTATTGGCGGCGGAAGAAAACACTGTTGCTGTAGAATCCTCATGGGAGGATGACGGTCAGGAAGAATTACAGGATTTTTCAGACCTGGATTTTACGGAAGAAACCGATGTGGCGGACATTCCGGAAGATTTGGAGGAATCATCGAATTCGGTGATTATTGAAGACTCTGATACGACTGATTCCCCGGAAGATGAGCAGGAAGATCTGCCCGCGGAAGAAACGGAACAGGTAATCGGATCCGGCAGCGGCCTGACCGACTTCACCTCTCCCACCGATGATCTGATTATTGACGAAGATAGTCACGCAGTAACTCTTATCAACACCGGCGGTGACCATTTTGCTGTATATAACGGTCTTGAATCGGAGGTCAATTCTTTCACCCTGGAAGCGGATGTCTTCTTCAAGCAGGGACAGGATATCAATTCCGCAGCCCTTATTTTCGGTCTCTCCAGCAAGACCGCTCCCGGCGTCCACTGGAACGGAGCCAATGTTGATTCCGGACGTCTGGGCAACGCCGATGCATTCCGTATGTTCGGACCCGATGTAGGCGGTGAGATTGCCTGCGGAAACGGCGCTGACGTTGATTTTACACTTCCTGTTCATTTCAAGATGCAGGTCAATGAAAAAGGCGAGTTCACCTACAGCTATGGGAATAATGACAAGACTCCCAGCTCCAAATCCGGTAAACTCGCTTCCTGGACCGGCGGCTACGTCGGACTTCTGACCTGGAACTCCGAAGCAACATTCACCAACATTTCTTTTGAAGGTGAATACGTTGAAAGCGGCGGTGAAAATACTTCCCTGGATGCGGATGAGCGCTATAAGACGAATCTGACCGGACTTGTCTCGACAAGCGGCGTATGGGAAGTTACAGATGAAGGTCTGCACAGCAACGCAGTCGGTCTGGGTGACAGTTTCCTTTACTCCGAATCATTTGCCGGTGATTTTGTATTTTCCACAAATGTCAAATTCCTTTCAGACGGCGGCGCTGCTTCTCTTCTTTTCCGCAGCGGTTCCTCCAACAGTAACCGGAACAGCTATGCTGTGAATTTTGACATCGGGAACAAGGCCGGCAAGTTCTGGAGATGGGTGGACGGCCGGGATATGGTCCTTGGCAACGAGAAACCGGGACCTGTCTCAGACGATGGTACCTATAATCTGAAGGTCGTTGCCATTGGCAGCTGGGTCTCGTTCTATGTGAATGATACGCTCCTTGCCAGCTCCGGAGATTACACCCTTCAGCCTGATGACAGAGGACAGGATACATGCGCATTTGACGGTTATCTGGGACTTCTGAACTTCAACGGCGAAATGGTATTCCAGAATACTTTCTTCACTCCGATCGAAGGGGCATTTGATCCCCGCCTTGAAGACATCACCGTATCTTCTTCCGGAACTGTTGAAAAGAAAGCGCAGTTCACCCCGGGTGAGCCCATTTTTATACAGTATGTTGAAAATGACGCTTCTTCAGTAGACATCATCACCACCCCAATGAGCAGCGGAACAGACGTTAACGTAATCGGTCCTGACGGTGAGACCTACGCCGACGGCAAAGGAGTCCCGGTCAGCGTGGGCGTCAACTATATCACGGTAGTCAGCACATCCACCTCTGATGACGGCACGACTGCATCACTGACCTATCGTGTCAATGTCCACCGCAGACAGCCCGATGCCATCTATTACAACGAACCATATCGTGACCAGTACCACTACTCCGTCAAGGACGGCTGGGCCAATGACCCCAACGGTCTTGTCTACTACAATGGGACCTACCACTTCTTCTATCAGTTCTATGATGCGAAACAGTGGGGACCCATGCATTGGGCACATGTCACCAGCACCGACCTGATTCACTGGGAAGAGCAGCCCATCGCATTCTATCCTGACGCCAACGGAGCTATGTTCTCGGGCTGTATTGTAATTGATGATAATAATACTTCCGGTTTATTCTCATCTCCGGAAGGCGGTCTTGTAGCTCTCATTACCTGCGACGGTAACGGACAGCGCATCAAACTGGCTTACAGCGAGGACGAGGGATGTACATGGACAAAGGTCGACAATATTGCCGCTGACTGGACACGCGATCCTCTCGGCACTGACGCTTTCCGTGACCCCAAGGTCTTCCGCTGGGAGAACAAATGGTTCATGGTCCTCGCAGGAGGTCCTCTCCGCATTTACTCGTCTGATGATCTTCTCACATGGACATGTGAAGCCACTTACGCCGACCTTCACACAGAATGCCCTGATCTGTATCCGATCGAGGCATCTGACGGAGCCGTCAAGTGGGTCCTCTCCAGAGGCGGACGCTTCTACAAAGTCGGAGACTTTACAGAAGTAAACGGCAAGTGGAGATTCGTACCGGACAGCGAATATACTGACAGGGACGGTGTCATGAATTTCGGTAAGGATTCTTACGCAGCCATGACTTTCTATGTACAGGATTTCGGCACGGCCGCGAACCCGACTCTCCCGGATATACTCGAGATCAACTGGATGAATACCTGGGACGACTACTGCAATGCAGTTGCCAACAAAGTCGGTCAGGATTTCAACGGAACCTTTAATCTCGTTCTGAAAGAAGGACTGATTGAGGAAAACGGAACTTATCTCCTGACACAGACTCCTGTCGATGAGTATGAATCTCTTCGAGGCGATGCAGTCATCGACCTGAAAGGAGCAGAAGTAACTCCGGACAATGATATCCTTGACAGTTTTGCAGGCGACTGCTACGAAATCGTCTCGACATTCTATCCCGGAAGTGATACGACAAAGGTAGGCTTCAAGCTCCGTGTAAGCGAAGACGAATCAACGGATGTCATCTACGATCTGAACAGCCAGACACTTTCCATTGACCGCAGCAGATCCGGTATCCAGATTTCCAAGCGCTTCACAGATGTTGACAGCCAGCAGGTCTCACCGAACGATGACGGCAGCGTAACACTCCATATCTATATGGACAAGGCAAGCATTGAAGTATTTACGAAAGACGATACCGCTGCAGGCGGAAATCAGATATTCCCGTCAGCAGACAGCCTCGGAGCAAAAGTCATCGCCGAAGGAGGTACTGCAACCGCTGACATCACTATTTATCCGATGGATTCCATCTGGGACAAGACTACCAGCGACATTCCTCTCGTCATCACATCCGGAACCGAAGATGAAATCTTCATGTATGCGGGCGATAAGAAGACGATCAGAGTCACTCTGCTTCCTACAAATGTTGCCCAGGATGTGGATTGGACCGTTGAAGACAGCTCCGTTGTCTCCATGCAGGTAAAAGGAGCAGCAGCCACTGTCACAGCCCTCAAAAAAGGTACAACTACAGTTACGGCTACATCGACAGCCGTTCCTGAACTGACAAAGTCCTTCACAATACAGGTCCTCGAGAACAATTTCGAAACCAATCTTGAGGACTGGAAAGCTGTTAACGGCACCTGGGTCGTAGATGATAAAACTCTGAGCTGCTCCAATGTCGGATCCAATGATTTCTATATGTCGGCAAAACCGATTGATTTTGAAGAGTTCGTTTTAGAGACCAAAGTAGCTTACACACGCGGACTTATCAATATCTTCTTTGCAACTAACTCGACTGACCCGTTTGACAGGCAGGCTTACGCTATCCAGGTGGGAGACAGCCCCAACGTCCGCCTGTTCAGATTTGCCGGTGATACGATTGCTGAGGGCAGCATGGGCAAGACGATCAATGACGGTCAGTATCACGACGTTAAGATTACGAAGACGGTCGATAACATTTGCATCGAAATCGACGGAACAGAATGCCTGGACCGAAAGATGGAGAATGTGGAGTCCTTCTTTAATACGAAACCGTATGCAGGTATCGGTCTCTGGGACGGTGCTGTAGACGTGCAGACATTCTATGTCAACGAACTGAAACCGGAACCGAAGAGCATCTCAAAAGCTTCCGTCTCCGGTATCAGCCGTTCCTACGGTTATTCAGGAAAAGAATACACTCCGGCGATCACAGTCACCCTTGACGGCGAAATGCTGATCGAAGGAACTGACTATACGGTCAAGTATGAAAATAACAAGAATCCGGGAACCGCAAAAATAACGGTTACAGGTATCGGTAACTACAAAGATACAAGAGTCAGGACCTTTGAGATTGTTGACTGTGTATCCACTATAAAATCCGGAAAGACCTACCTGATGATTCCTAAGAATAATTCTTCAACGGCAGTATGCTCTTTCGCCGGCAGGATGGTCAACAATACAAAAGTCTACATAACTGACAGAAGCAACTCGGAGGCGATGCGTTTTAAAGCTGTCAAGAACTCAGACGGTACATGGAAGTTCATTAACGCCAAGTGCGAACTGGCTCTTGCAGTCCAGCAGAACAGTCCGCTTGTCGGAAAAGGTCTCGTTCTGTACGAACAGACTACCAGACAGGCACAGAACTGGAAGCTTTCAAAGAGATCAGATAACTCTTTCGCAATCATGAATTCGGTGACAGGATATTCGATAGCCATGTCCGACTCTTCCGCAGTAAAGGGTACGACACTGAGCATGGCCGAGACGGCAAGCAACGGTCTTCAGAGATTCTATTTTGTGGAAACCGATGCGGTGAAAACGCCTTTCGACGGTACATATGCAGTCAAGGCTTCAGCGAACAAGAAGTTCGCCCTCAACATTTCATCTTCTTCCAAGGAAGACGGCGCAAATGTGAATCTTTACACTTACAGCAATACGAACGTCAAAAAGTTCAAAGTGATGTACAGCGGCGGCGGCTTCTATCGTCTGGTCAATGTAAATTCCGGACTGTGCGTAACGGTAAAAGGAAATTCGACATACAACGGCGCGAACGTTATCCAGAGTAAATGGGCTGCCGAGAACGGACAGAGATGGAAGATCAAAAAGAATTCCGACGGAACGGTGACCTTCACCAATGCCCTCGGCACAGTGCTCCATCTTGTAAGCAATCAGACAGTGAATAATAAGAATGTAGTCGCCAAGACAGCTGCCTCGACCAAGGCACAGAAATGGTATCTCGAGTGACCTTTAATGCCATACTTATTATCTCCTCCCAAAATGACCCCGAAGCCAGGCTTCGGGGTCTCTTTTAAACATTTTAATATTCATTTTCCTTACAATTCTTCCGTTCTGCTGCTTTCGTCTATCAAACTGCTTTTCCCATAACAGCATTACATATGATATCTACACACTCATCAATACCGAATTTTGAACTATTCAGGCACAGATCATAGGTAATGGCAGCTCCCCAGCTGTTGTTCGTATAATAATTGTAATAACTGCCTCTCTTCTTATCAGTCTTCAGGATAAATTCCCGGGCCTTCGCATCGGTAATCCCTTTTTCAGAGGCGATACGGGCCGCCCTGAAATCCAGATCCGCATGAAGAAAAACAGAAAACAGATCCGGATCATCTTCCAGCGCAAAATCTGCACAGCGTCCCACTATGACACAGGATCCTTCTTCTGCAATCTTCTTGATCGTATTGAACTGAGCAAGAAATACTGTCTGATCAAGAGGCACCTCCCCGGGTAAAGACTTGCCGCCGAAGCCGAACCCGTCCATGACCAGTGAATACAGAAAACTGTTGGTCGGTTTTTCATCATGCGTCTCAAAGAGAGATTCAGCCAATCCGCTCTCCCTGGCCGCACGCTCAAGTAATGCACTGTCGAAATACCTTATGCCAAGTCTTTGCGCAACGGCGTACCCGATCTCTCTCCCACCGGATCCGGTCTGCCTGCCGATCGTAATAATTATTTTCTTTTCAGACATTTCAGTTCCCTCATACAAAGAGCGTAGTCATCTTTCTGAATATTGTACTTTGTTTGTACAATTTTTACAAGAGGGGAACTTTAAAATTTGTCAACGATCACCCTGAACGAAGTTTTTTCAGAATCGAATCAAAATAGTCCGGGAGCGGTGCCCGGAACTCGAGGTACTCTCCGGTAGACGGATGAATGAATCCGATAACAGCTGCATGAAGCGTCTGCCCCTGCAGCGTATAGGGAGATTTCCCCGATCCGTAGACGGAATCTCCTAACAGAGGATGCCCTTTCGAAGCCATATGGACACGGATCTGATGTGTGCGGCCGGTCTCCAGCCTGAATTCGCACAGGGTATACCTGCCGAATCGTTCCAGTACCGTGACGTGGGTAACAGCGGGTTTGCCTCCGCTCTTTACGACAGCCATCTTTTTCCGGTCTCTCGTATCCCGTCCTATATTTCCCTCAATCGTCATGCAGTCTTCCTTCACATTCCCGCATACGATCCCGAGATAGACCCGATTGATTGAATGGACAGCCAGCTGATCAGCGATCTTTCTGTGGGCAATATCATTTTTGCAGATGATCAGGGCCCCTGTCGTATCCTTATCGATCCGGTGAACAATGCCGGGTCTCAAAACACCGTTGATTCCCGAAAGATTATCCCTGCAGTGAAATAAGACCGCATTCACGAGTGTTCCCGATGAATGGCCCGGAGCCGGGTGAACAGCCATATTCTTGGGTTTGTTGACGATCAGAAGATCGTCATCCTCATAAAGAATATCAAGCGGAATATCTTCCGGAAGGATTTCCGGATCCTTCAGCTCCGGAATGTGAAGGATCACTTCCTCGCCCGCACAGAGCTTCCTGGAGCTCTTTACTGAGTTTCCACCTACAGTTGCTTCCCCCTCTTTGATGAGCTCCTGCAGACGGCTTCTGGAAAGCTCAGGAAGCATTCCGGCCAGAAATCGGTCTATCCTTATACCATCCGAGGATCCGTCAACGATGAAATGACGTACATCATCCTGAACTGATTCATCTTCGCTGAAATAATGAAGATCATCCCCGGCTGCGTCATCCTCATCGGAAATGCAATCAGACAGGAACAGGTCTTTTCCGGAAATCTTCAGATCTGTCATGACACTTTCCCCTTAAAGTTAAGATCGTCCTCTTTGTAAACGAACATGATCAGAATAAAGAATATGAACGCTGAACATGTCACATAAATGTCAGCCACATTAAAAATCGGAAAATCTATCAGAGAAAAATACAGAAAATCTCTTACATAATGAAGAGTGAGTCTGTCATAAAAATTCCCGAATGCTCCCGCGGAAACCACTACAATCAAAATTCTGAGCGGGAGATACTTTTTATCTGAAGGGATTTTCCGATACAGAAAAATCATCACCGCAAGGAAAACGACCGTAAGGATCAGAAAGAATGCTCTCTGATTCTGAAGAAGTCCGAAAGCCGCGCCCCTGTTCTCCAGATATCTCAGTTCGAACACACCTCTGACGAGAACAATCGGTCCTGCACTGAGATTCTCAACGGCCCAGACCTTGGTCATCAGATCGACGGCCACCAGTATAATAAACCCCGCAATTGCTTTTATATATCGCATTGAATCTGATTTCATCACTTGACCCCGCTGCTTTTCATAGCATGTCTCCATTTATAAAACGGATACCCTTTAAGATCTCATCATCACTCACGTCATCTGCTATAAATGCTTTGCCGATTTCTTTAATAAGAATAAAGCGAATACGTCCGGCAGCCATTTTCTTGTCTGATTTTGTTATACGAAGAATTTCCTGCTCATCGATATCGTCCACATACATTGGAAGACCGAACATTACGCAGACATCTCTGATTTCATACAGTTCATCCGCTTCAATATAGCCCCGCTCATGACTGATCAGTGCCGCCGCTATACAGCCCAGGCCGACACATTTTCCGTGTGTCATAGTAAAATTCTTGTATTTTTCCAGCGCATGGCCGATAGTGTGACCGAGGTTCAGAAGCGCCCTTTCCCCTTTTTCCTTCGGATCACGGATAACAATCTCCTCCTTGATCCCGGCGGTTCTTCTGACCATCTCAAGAATGACGTCATCCTCTTTCTCGTTAATACCGTCCATATTTTCAAGGATCCATTCAAAAAAGCTGCTGTCCGCAAGCAGGGCGGATTTGAGAACTTCTCCCATTCCTGAATCGAATTCCTCATCCGGGAGTGTTTTCAGGGTCATCGGATTCGTATAAACGAATTCCGGCATGTGAAAAGCACCGATCATGTTCTTGTAGCCAAGATAATCAACGCCCGTCTTCCCTCCAATGCTCGAGTCGACCTGCGAAAGCAGTGTCGTAGGTACCTGTACGCATGCGATTCCTCTTAAATATGTGGCAGCAGCAAATCCGGTCATATCACCGACAACACCGCCACCGAGTGCCAGCAGGCAGTCCTTTCGGTCATAATGATGTCCGATCAAAAATTCATATAACTTTTCGATCGACTGAAGATTCTTGTGCTCTTCTCCTGCCTCAAAAGAAAATATATCGACCGTATCGAAAACCTCATCCAGAACGCTTTTTACAGATTCCGCATAAAGCGGGACCGTATTGGTATCGCCTACAATACATACTCTGGCCGGGGCAATTGCAGATTTTTCAAATGCTTCCTTCAGCCCCTCGAAAGAATTATTAAAATACAGGCTCACTTTCCATATCTCCTTTCCTAAAAAGAAAGCATCAGACTTATGAAGCCTGATGCTTGAAATCATTTCTTTGTGATGATCCTTGAAAATCAATATTGTGATCTCATGGACGGAAGATCAAAGTCACCGTTTAACAAGCTTGTATAATCACCGGAAATGGAAACATTTTCCGGTGTCAGAATATAGAAATAAGTCGATACTTTCTGCAGACCGCCGTGAAGTGAATAGCAGGCTCCGCAGGAGAAGTCTATGATTCTCTGAGCAGTATCGACATCAATTCCTTCAAGATTAATGACGACTGTGGAATTGGCCATCAGTGTCTCAGCGATATCCTGTGTATCTTCCATAGATTCAGGACGAATAACTTCAACTTTTCCTCCATGTCCCATATTCACCCGCTTTTTTCGATCATTTCTGGTATTTTTCACCGGCTTTTCATTGACCATCGAAGACCAATCCGTCTGATCATAGCTGCTGTGTGACGTGGTTCTGTCTGTGGTCGAATAGGAAGCCTTATAGGCACTCTGTGATGACCTGCGGGAAGTCTCTCTTCTTACACGGCTCTTTTCTCTGGCACCTGCAGCACTTCTTCCTCTTGATGATCTCGATGCGCGGGGTCTTTCTTCCTCTTCATCATCCTCATCTTCGTCTTCTTCGTCCTCTTCGTCATCATCCTCTTCATTTTCAGAGGACTTGCGGGATCTGAAAAATGAGAAAGATTTTCTTTCTTTCTTCTCGTCCTCCTCATCCTCTTCATATTCATCATCCAGATCTTCTTCGTCGTCTAATTCGTCTTCTTCTTCATCTGATTTTCTGGAGAATTTCTGCCAGAAGCGCTTTTTCGGCTTGTCATCCTCAAAGTCTTCCTCATCATCTTCATCCTCTTCGTCATCTAAATCATCATCTTCATTGTAATCATCTTCATAATCATCATCTTCATCATTCAGTCTGATCACATCAAGAAGGCGGTCAAAAAAACCCATATCTGAAAATCTCCGATCTCATTTATTCGAGTAGTCACGCTCACCGAAGATGCTTGTTCCTACTCTGACCATTGTGGATCCTTCCTCAGCAGCCACAATATAGTCATTGGACATACCCATACTTAAAACATTTACTTTAACATTATCAATTTTTTTAGATGCTATGTCAACACTTAAATCGCGCATTTTGGCAAAGCAGGGTCTGTCCTCTTCGGGGTCCTCCACATAAGGAGCACTGGTCATAAGACCTTCCACACGCACATGCGGAAGATGGCTGATTTTCTCTATCAGCACCGGAGCTTCTTCGGGTGTTACCCCGAATTTGCTCTCCTCTCCGCCGACATTTACCTCGATCAGGATCGGGATAATACGGTCATGCTTTGCCGCTTCCTTTTCAATTGTCTCCGCAAGCTGGAAGGAGTCCACCGAATGGATCAGATGAATGTACTCAGCAATATATTTTACCTTGTTACGCTGGAGATGGCCGATCATATGCCAGCGTATATCTTTCGGCAGATCATCGTGCTTGACTCTGAGTTCCTGTATATAGTTCTCCCCAAAATCACGATGTCCCGCATGATAGAGCTCCAGGATCGCTTCCTCCGGTTTTGTCTTGCTCACGGCAACAATCGTCACATCCTGTGCGCTCCGCCCACTCCTCTCACAGGCTTTTGCGATCTGTTCTTTTACTTTTTCCAGATTCTCTTTAAGCATGTTTACCTCGCAGTCACTTCCGATTCCCTGACTCTGGAGGAATCCATAACAATATAGTCGAACTGAGATATACCGTAGCTGGTGCCGTTCTCCACCAGACAGTACTGTTCATTCTTATCAATGATATTCACTCTCCGGAACATGGCATATCCCTTGTTGGTGCAGTAAACGCCCTCCAGCGAGTCCGTGCTGTTAATAACATATCGATCTGAGGACGTTCCTTCTTTCATGATAATATCGCCCTCATCGAAATCCATCGTATCTATATAGTACTTTCCGTCCTGCTTATTATAAATAGTCGGTGTAATAAATACGCTGGATTCACTTCCGTCATCCGCTCTCGTATATTTCAGAAAACCGACGGAGTTGGAATCACCGCCCTGTGTACCGAATTCTTCGGGAATAGTATAGAACTTCTTGGATACAACAGAAGTGACCGGTACTTTCAGACCCGTAGCTGCATTTGTCACGAGCTCTATATCCAGAAATCTGGTATCAAGATAGCGTATGACTCCTTTTGTAAAGTCAAGCTTTCCGTAATAAGATCCGTTGCTCATCGTCAGGATCGAAAAAGCCGCAGTCTGTGTAACATCATCCGCCAGGAATTTAACGCGCATGGTCTTCTTGTCCGTCATCTGAACGATCTGCCTGGAAGTCAGCGGAATGATCAGAGACCAGTTCTCCGAATTGACCAGTTTATAAATCTGCTGTCCCGCTTTGATCTGACCGCTCACTTTCAGGTCCGTCGCATGATAGGAATTCCGGTCAAGAGAATCCGCTGTGATATCTTCAACTGTGAAATTTTCATATCCGTCTATACAATAGCTGACCATGCCGTCAAGCGGACAGGTACTGATCGTCTGGTTCCCGAATGTAATAGAGGAGGCTCCGGTGTTGGTCACAAGATCCGGAGAATCTGCCAGCGTATTGTCCAGCACATCCCCCTCAAGAGAATACTTGAAGGAATAAACATTGTGGAAATCTTTCGGTGTAAAAGTCGTTGCATAGTCACGGACATGCCTCTGAATACTGGACAGCGTCGCTTCCGAAACCTCCGTTCCTTCCCGGTCCTGAGCAGAAGGGCTCACAGAATAGACGGCTCCATACCGTTTTACTCTGGAATTTTCCCTTGCATAATAGGTAATATAACCGCCTGAATCAGCAGATATGACCTGTTCAGATCGTATAACAAGACCGGTATACGTATTGTTCTTTGCGAGCGGTCCCGCCATGACCTGGTATGACTGCACATGATTGGAGGTCAGGTACATGACCAGACTGACGACCAGGTATATAAAAACCGCAATAAAAATAATCGTTCCGATATTCAGCGTAAAATAACGCTGAATATCGGAATTCCTGTTTTCTCTATCTTTCAAATTTCGTCCCTTATATAAATTTTTTACGTATCAAAGTGAAAGGAGAATCTTATCTTTAAGACGATCATCAAGGTCTTCCTGATCCACAGAGACAGAAATAATAAAGTCGATGTTAAAAAGTGTGCTGACTGCATCCAGTTTCAGGATCGTGTCAGTAATATTGTCCTCTTTCAGTTTTGCGCATTTCAGGAAACCGTCAAGATACATTTCCTGAAGGTCATGGTCCTGCGAAATGATACCGCAGATAAATCCAATAAACTGCTCGTTATTTTCAATTGGATACCTGGATACGTCAATAAGACGGATCTTATTGTTCAATTCATACATATGCTTGTTGCTCTTGTCGAGGTAAACGATACTTCCGGAAACCTTCTTGATATTATCATTTGCAATCTGAAGGATTTCTGTAGTTTTTCCTTTCCCTTTATGACCAACAATTAAACGAACCATATCCGTTTTCCTCCTTTATTTATTAGTTGTGAACGTGTTTCGCCATCGGTGGAACCTGATATCTGAAACTGATTCTTATTTTCATTATAATTTATCTGACCTGAAAACACAAGGAAAGATAGCATTAATTGAACATCTGCCCTCTGTTCCTGAAAATTCAGTTGATATGCGAAAGAAGTACATTCATATCCTCATAGAGATCTTCGGTGGTCTGCGCTCCCACAACGATTGAAATATAAGGCTGACCGAAGGCATTCTGAGATACGATTGCAAGACAATGCCCGGCTGCAGACGTTGTACCCGTTTTTCCGCCCAGAACAACGACGTCCTTTGGCGGTTTTATCTCACCCGTGAGATAATGATCGGTCGAGTCCAGATTCACAAATCTTTCCGCACCGGACGCATCCGTATAGGAAACATTGTATACGGCGATCTGCATAATGCTCACAAAGTCACTGTATTTAATGGCTTCATTCAACATCAGATAGATATCGTATACAGTCGTATAATGATCAGTATCCTGCAGTCCGGTCGGATTCGTGAAATGGGAACCCGTAGCGCCGATCTGGATCAACTCATCATTCATCATCTGTATGAAGGTATTCATCGAGCCGCCACCGACATATCTTGCCAGAGCCATAGCAGCGTCATTTCCTGAATGGATAAGAAGTCCATGCAGGAGCTCTCGAACCGAGACACGGTCACCGATTCGGAAACCGACGACCTGAGAACCGCTCTCGAGCTCGAGATCCCTCCACATAATCGTCACGATATCATCCATGTTTCCGTATTTCAGAGTGAGAATGGCCGTCATGATCTTGGTGATCGAAGCCGGATATATTTTCTCATACATATTTTTCGCAAAAATAATATTTTTATCATCCAATGCGAAAAGTGCTGCTGATTCGCCTTCCTTCAGAACGATATCTCCGGTACTGGTATTATCCTTACCTACACACAGGTTTGAAGACAACGCTTCTGTAAGAGCCAGCGCCGTGTCTTCACTCGCCTGATAAACGAGCGCTTTGTTGGAGTAAGGCTGTGTCAGCGGAAGATTTTCAGCATGATGCAGGATCAGGGCCGTGATCAGACCGATCATGGCCGCGACCAGCATGATGCCAATAAGCCCGGTCGTCAGAAGGATTTTTCGATTCGAAAACAGAACGGGAATCTTCTGCTTCAGTCTTTCCACAATTTTCCCGTCTTTTAGATCTTTACCGAAAACGGGCTTCATCTTATTTTTTAAGTCTTTACCGAAAACAGGCTTTATCTTATTTTTTAAATCTTTACCGAAAACAGGCTTCAACTTCATGCCTCCTGATATTCCGTCCTCTTTCTGGGTACGAATTCATCAAGTTCAATCTTCTCCTGCAGACCTACATTCAGTACCATTCCCATACCGATATAAAGACTTACAAGAGATGTAAGACCATAGCTTACGAAAGGCAGCGGCGTACCGGTATTCGGAAGCATTCGTGTTGCGACGCCGATATTGATAAAACTCTGCAGCGCAACATTGGCCGCCACCCCGCAGCAGACCAGCTTTCCGGACAGATCCTTTGCCCTCGTACTCATGTAGAGGCACTCCAGTACGATCAGAAGGAGCAGTATAATAATACCGCAGCTTCCCAGGAAACCCAGCTCCTCCCCCGCAACAGCGAAAATGAAGTCTGTCTGGATCTCTGAAATGAAGTTGCCTTTATTTGCAGATGAAACATCCGAATTATTGAGACCTTTACCTGTCAGCATACCGCTTCCGATGGCAGTAACGGAATTATTCTGCTGCGTCGTATCGTCCGTGTATTCCGCCTCGTCGGAATTCAGGAAAGCCATGATTCGCTGCCTTTGATACTCGCGGATCAGATGCTGATTCGGCTGTGTGACGATTGCCATAAAAGCTGCGGCAAAAAGGCCGACAGCCACAATGACAGATACTATTATTTTATAACTGAGCCCGGCCGCGTAATAGAGGATGGAGAAAATTGCCATGATCGTCAGAGTGTTCTTAAGGTCCGGCTGGCTGAACACCAGGAACAGAGGAACACCGATCAGAAGTGCTGCCCTTATTATCGTCCTCGGATTATTGAGCGAGTTCTCGTTATCCATGAAATATTTCGAGAAGAAAACGATCAAAACGATCTTCGTCAGTTCGACAGGCTGAAATCTCAGACCAGCAATGGAAATCCATCTCGTCGCGCCGCCGGCATCCGAACCGACGACAATAACCAGAAGGAGCATGAAAATATTTGCAAAATAAGCAATCCAATAAAAGTTCATGATCCATGAATAGTCTGTAAGTGAGACGATGACCATTACAACAATGCCCAGAACAACGCCTCCGAGCTGACGGAACTGCAGCGTTGATTCCGCCGAGCCGACCAGAAGTACGCCGAGTATGGACAGCACCACCAGCCACAGGATCAGTCTGAAGTTGTAATCTCTCAGTTTATACTGTCTAATCATTGAATTTTTGTATAAAACTCCTTGCTTTTATGAACTTCGGAGGGAGGACGGCCTCCCTCCGAAAGAAAGAGAATCAGTCTACCTGTGCAGAGGATACATAATCCGTTCTGGCTGTACCCGTAATAAGCTGTGACTCATCCACAAGGTTGAAGTAATACTGGTAGATATCCTTGCCGACCAATGTCGCATTGGTAGACGAATATCCGTTACCGATACGGATAGCCATTGCTATTTCCGGATCCTCATACGGAGCATAACTGACAAAAAGAGCATGGGAAGGTCTCGATTTCGATTCCTGAGCTGTCCCTGTTTTGCCTGCGACCGCGATCGGCATGCCCGTGTACTCATCTTTATTTTCGATAACAGCGCGCATTCCCTGGTGAATTACATCCCATGTATTATTATTAATTGATACATGTCCCTGAATTTTCGGAGAATAATCCTGTACCGTATTTCCGTCAGAATCCGTAAGGCGGTCGATCAGGGAAATATCATAACTTGTTCCGCTGTTGGCCAGAGTCGTTACATACCGTGCAAGCTGTGTTGTCGTAAAAGAATGTGTTCCCTGTCCAATCGAGGACGGAACCGCATACTGGTCGGAAATACCCGGGCTCGCCTCCGGAATCTCAATGCCGGAATTCTTGTCCATATCATACATTTTCGCATAGGACTGGAGCTTTGACAGAGACAGAGAGTCAGACCAGTTGCCTTCCTCATTGATGCCCAGTTCGTAAGCAACATTGGAGAAGAAAACATTACAGGAATTTTCAATACCCCCGATAATATTTAAGACCCCGTGACCTGATTTGAGCCAGCAGTTCAGCGGCGTCTCGATCAGGTCGAATGTTCCGGTACAGGTATAAAGTGTGTCATTCGTGATGACGCCCTCTTCCAGTCCGGCTGTCGTGGTGACCAGCTTAAAAGTGGAACCAGGTGCTGTTGTCTGCTGTGTCGCCTTATTGTAGAACGGTCTTGACTGATCCTGAGCCAGAGAATTGTAATAGGCTACATCCATCGAATTGGCCAGTCGGTTGTTATCATAACCGGGATATGTAACACAGGCAAGAATTTCACCGGTCCTGGCATTCGTAACGACTGCCGAGCCTGAGCAGGGATCAAGGGCCAGCATGGACGGTCTCAGCGTAAGATCATTGATCTTGGACAGGATAAGATCATAGGCCGTGTAGCCTCCGTTCACAAATGACTCATACTCCCCATCTTCCTTATCGAAGACGCCCTGATCATAGAGAGCCAGAATAAGCTGCTCTCCGGTGATCCGGTCATCGTTCAGTAAATACTTATAAAGTTTTTTACTGAAATCAATATCCGTGGAGAGGTAGTCCTTTATGTAATCGGACAGTTTTTCATAAATCTCTGAAGAATCAAGATACGTGTCGTCATCGTTGAATACGGAGATGTCGATCCAGTTCTTGCTGGCTGCGTAAGTAAGATATTCTCTCAGAGAGATCGTCTCGTCACGTGTCCATGCCAGATAAGTCTCATCCGTTTTATCTATTGCCGTGCTGTTCAGAATTTCTGTCTGAGACATGAGCAGATCATTGACAATATAACTTTCATATTCCTGCATCTCCGTCGTCAGATTCTGGTACGGCAGCGGTGATGCTCCTGTCAACTCGTTGTCGAGCAGCGCGAACACTTCATTCTGCTTCTTGTGGAATTCCTGTACCAGACCAAGTTCCGCCTCAGACGCATCGATTTCCTCAAAATGTGAAATATCCAGCACGTTATTGGATATGATTGCGTTATATACATTATAAATAGGAATCAGAATATCGGCGGTATCCGTTACATCCGACGTATCGAATTCCTTTCGGTCGACAATGACGCTCTCAAGAATACCGGCAATTCGCTGCTCAAGCATTTTGTATGTTGCGACCTGAAGATTTTTATCTATTGTTAGGTAGACATCATTGCCAGCCTTCGGTCGAATCGTTGATTTTTCATCGATCTTCAGAACCTTCCCAAGGTTATCGACATACACGATCTCCTGTCCGTCAAAGCCCTGAAGAGAAAGTTCCATGATCTTCTCGATTCCGGATTTACCTACGATTGAAGAACTGTTGTATGTAGAATTCTGTGCCTGAAGTTCACTCAGATCTTCTGAGGAGACTCTTCCCGTATAACCGATAATAGATGCAAATGCCTCCGGCTCATCGTAAACTCTCAGCGTATCATCAACAATATCGGTGCCGGTAAGCTCACTGCTCCGCTCCTTCAACTCCGCTACGGACTCTTCCGACAGACCGGTCGCGATCGGTACCGGAAGATATTTTCGGTAACTGGTCGTGAACAGCTGATACCGGACATAAGTAATATTCAGAACATCCTGAAGAGACATGGTCACCGGAAGTCCTGCTTCTGTCAGTTCTTCCTCCGTATAAGGTTTTTCTGTTCGAATGATCGAGAACTTTTTTTCACTCTGAAGATATTTCATCATATCTTCTGCTGAAGATTCGGCTTCTTCAGGTGTCATCTCATCAATCAGAGCATGACCGTAAACGTCCGCCTTAAATCGCTGAAGCGTACGGCCTGTGCAATCATAGGTATAACGGCCGTTCTCGCCGACAACGACATGGAAATCATTATCGAGTGAGTCCCCGTGTGATTCAAGGATCTTAGTGATCAGGTATGCTTCGCTGTTAAGAGCCAGTGCTTTCTGCCTGTTCGTTTCATAGGTCCCGGAATCTTCCAACGTCAGTGTATAAGACAACTCATTATAAGCAAGAACGTTGCCGTTCCTGTCATAAATGTTTCCGCGCGTGCCCTTGATGGAACGTGTTTTCGTCGTCATCAGGCTGAAATTGGCCCTGTAAGTCGCGCCATCTATGATCTGAAGATGATAGAGGCGATGGACCAGCACAAAGGACATGAACGTAAAAATCAGCGCCAGCACGGTCGCCCGTTCTATATGCGCTTTTTTCAGAAATGTTTTTAATCTCTTATCCAAAGTGACTGCCTTTCTTCCTTTTCGCTCTCACTCAGAGCATGATTGATCTTGTAGATCAGACGGTAAAAAATAAACGTCATGACTGCTGTATAAATCATTTCCGGCAGAATGATCGAAAGAAAATAGGTCGGAAATGCCAGCTTCCCCCGAAGCAGAAATCCGAACACGTAAATAACAAAATTCAGAATAAGATCCGCCGCAGAGACCAGAATAACGGGAATCGTGACATCCTCGTCAAAGTAAATTTTCGCGAAATGCCCTACAGCGTAACCGATCATCATATACAGAAAACTGTAGACCCCCAGAATTCTTCCGAAAAAGAGGTCATAAAAGAGACCGCTCACAAATCCCGTAAGAATTCCTTCCTTTTTCCCCTGCATGAACGCAATGGAGACAGTCATCATGAGAAGCAGATTGGGCGATACGTTGGTAATTGTCTGCAGTTTGAAAACAGTAGATTGAAGTATAAAGCAGATCCATATCAGGATCAGGATAACTCCTTTTCTTTTCAATTAAGAATTCTCCTTTGTCTGTTTCAGTTCCTGAATGACAAGGACTTCCCGAATGTTCTTGAAATCCGCAGCAGGAATAATCGTTCCGTACTTTGTCAGATGGTTGGAATCCTCTCCGACCTCAGCAATATAACCGATCAGAAGCCCGGTCAGATATTGTGTACTTATATTGGATGTGACGATGCTGGTGCCTTCAGCCACAACATCTCCTCTGTCGCGCAGTTCTGAAAAATCGATACGGCCGTTAGTCATGGAGGCCAGATTTCCCGAAACGATACAGGTGTCGGAAGTCGTTGCAATCATACCGCTGATATTATTTTCATCATCAATGATCGAACGTACCTTTGACCAGTGCTCTCCCGTCTCTGTGATGATGCCGACAAGTCCGCCCCCGGATATGACATTCATATTGACCTTGAGGCCGTCTGCAGCACCTTTATTAATGACAAATGTACTGTACCAGTTACCGGGGTCTTTCGCGATGACAGATGCCGCCACTTTCGTGTATTCCGGATATTCCTGATCCAGCTTGTATAATTCCTCCAGTCTTTTCAGCTCTTCCTGGCTCTGGATCAGTCGATTGTTCTTCTCCGTCAGATCGTCGATCTTACTCTGCAGTTCCTCATTTTCCTTCTGCAGCTTCTGGACATCGCTGAATCCGGATGCCCAGCCATGCATTACACCGCCCACTCGATTCACACCATTCTGGAAAGGCGTCACCAGTACACCCACCGTATTTCTGATCGGAGCCGGCACGACGGATAAAGTAAAGGTCCCCAGGATCATAATGAAGCAAAGTATGCCCAGAACGACCAGGAGATGCTTGCTTTTCAGTTTTATGGAAATTCTTTTCTTTCTCATTTTCTGTTACCTATCGTATAAGCCCATTTCTGCAGCTCTTTATTTTTGATAAGAGCCGCAAGGCCCTGAATCGTACACATTTCATAATAATCCGAAAGATTGACCGGGCAGCCTATCACTCTTCTTAAGTACCTGTCAATGGAAGGTATACGCGTTGTTCCTCCGGTCAGATAGATGCCTTCCGACGCCACGGAATCCCTGATCTGCGGAGGCGTCCTCTCAAGAAATGTGCGAATTTCGTCTGCCAGCTGCGCAATCTGTCCCTCCACGGCGAAGCTGACAAGTTCGGAGCTGATCACACTCTGACGAGGCAGACCGGAAAGGGTATTCATACCTGTAACAGTACGCGTCTCCCGGATATCCTCTCCCAAAGTTGAAAGAACTGCTTTCAGTCGTCTCGCAGTTCTTCTTCCCACGATGAGATTCTCCTGCCGGCGGATCTCGTTGCAGATCGCCTCATTAAGCAGCTGGCCGCCGATGGAGATATCGGTACTGATAATGACCTGCTCGTTGGCAATGACAGATATATCCGTATTCTGACCTCCGACATTGACGATCATGGATCCTCTGGTCTTCGAAACATCAATGCCCAGAGCAATCGCGTCGCAGATCGGCCGGTCCACCAGATAGACTTTCGGACTTCTGAAGTAGCCGGCATGACTGATTGAATAATATGCCCGTTTTTCGATCTCAGACATATTAACCGGTGCGGAAAAGAAAATCATCGGTGCATACCCTGCGCTTCTGTCCGCTCTTCCGATCATTGTATGGAGAACATATTCTACCTGGGCAACATCCGCGATCCTGCCGTTCATAACAGGTCTCGACACCTGTATATTTTCCGGAGCTTTCTCATACATTTCAAATGCGTCATCACCTACAGCCAGGACCTGCCTGCCGTTTCTGATCGCAATCATATTCTTTTCCGCAATGGTCTGTCCTGTGTGATGACAGTAGACCTTCACGGCACTTGTACCCAGATCAACGCCAAATGCATTATGAATAATCATTTATTCCCCCATTGATAAAATACCGCTCTCGACAAAGCTGACATAGCATCTGTCCCCGATCACAATGTGGTCGAGCAGCGCAATATCAAGAAGTTTTCCCGCGCGCTTTACACGTTCTGTAAGCATAATATCCTCTTCACTCGGCGTAGGATCACCGCTTGGATGATTGTGAACAAGTATTATGCTGACCGCGCGATATCTCAGGGCGGTAAGAAACAGTTCCCTGGTCGAAAGGACCGCATAATTGACGGTCCCCTTGGAAATACATTCGTCCCCGATCAGACTGTTCCTGGTATCTAACATCATGCAAAACAGACTTTCCTTTTCTTCATGTCTGAGTCGCTCCATGTAGTAATCAGCGATAGAGGACGGTTCCGAAAAAGAAAGCTCCTGTTTTGCATTGTAAGTGGCGATTCTTTTGGACAGCTCTCCGACACACTTAAGCTGAATGGCCTTTACCTGCCCGATACCCGGTACTTCCGTAAGCTCCTGAATGGACAGATGACACAGGGCGAGAAGCCCGGCATCAGACCTCGAAAGGTGAAGGATCCTGTCAGCCAGATCGATTGCCGTAAGCCCCATGGTCCCGGATCTGATGATGACGGCAAGAAGCTCAGCATCTGACAGAGAAGCCGGGCCGTATAGGAGGCAGCGCTCGTACGGTCTGTTAAAATCCGCGTTTTTTTCTTTCAGTAAATCTTTCATATGACCTGCTTTCTTCTTCGAGCCGCGAACAGATGGAAAACAGGCATATGCATTTTAGCATAAAATATGTATCATGTATACGAATCATCCAAGTTTTCGGAATCTTTTAATAATTGACTCGGCGCATCTGAGACCGTCCATGGCGGCGGAAATGATACCGCCTGCGTAGCCCGCCCCTTCTCCGCAGGGATATATTCCCTCGACGGATGAGACATACTCTTCATTTCTCGGAATACGCACCGGCGATGACGACCGGCTTTCAATTCCGCTCAGGATAGCATCCGGCCGGTCAAATCCCCGGATCTTTCTTCCGAAAATTGATACACCTTCACCGATATCGCGCGCTGCAAATTCCGGCAGGATCTCATTCAGGTCCGCAAAGACCGTTCCTCCTTTCGCACAGGTGTCGAATTCTCCATAGGAAACGCTGCATCTCTTTTCCTGAAAGTCAGCGAAAAGCTGTTGGGGAATCTTTCCGTCCCCCCGGCTGTATGCGGCTTTCTCAAGGATGCGCTGAAATTCGATTCCGGTCAGCGCGTCGTGTGAAATCCCCTGTACATAAGGTACATATTCTTCCGGGGATACTGTTACAATGATGGCACTGTTGGCATTTGCCGACCCACGGTCCGAATAACTCATGCCGTTGACCGCCAGCATGCCGTGTTCCGAAGAGGAATTCACGACATACCCACCCGGACACATGCAGAAAGAATACACACCGTGGCCGTCGGAAGCCTTCGCGGTCAGTTTATACGCTGCAGGTGCAAGATGCCGTCCGGACAGTTTCCCGTACTGGGAAATATCGATCATAGACTGTGGATGTTCTATTCGAACACCGAAAGCAAATGCTTTCGGCTGCATGATAAGACCGGTCTCCGACAGCATGGCAAATGTATCTCTGGCGGAGTGACCGAGTGCCAGAATACAGACACTGCAGGGAATCTGCTCCGTGTCGTTGACCGTTACAGCCTGTATATGTCCGTGCAGCGATTCTATGCCGGTGACTTTCGCATGGAATCGATACTCTCCCCCCATACTCTCGATTTCTTTTCTCATGCTTGACAGAATATTCACGAGCACATCGGTTCCGACATGGGGTTTTTGTTCATATAGTATGGAAGGATCCGCTCCGTGTGCTGCAAAGACTTCTTTTATGAATTTTGCGCGGAACTGCGGATCTTTCACGGAAGTATTCAGCTTCCCGTCTGAAAAAGTACCTGCACCGCCCTCTCCGAACTGTACGTTCGTCTCCGGATCCAGTTTTCCCCCATCCCAGAAGGACTCAACTTTCTCTGACCTCTCCTTTACATCGCCGCCCCTCTCCAGTATGAGCGGTCTGTATCCGCATCGGGCGAGAAGATATGCCGCAAAAAGTCCGGCAGGTCCGCATCCGACAATGACCGGCCGCTCTCTCAGAATATCGCTTCCGGAAGGAGGAATCCTGTAGTTTTCACGGGGAATTGACATAACATTGTTATGTCTACCTTTTGACATACGGAAATCCTTTTTCCCCAGAGACACATCGACTGTATAGATATAGAATAGATCCGGTTTTTTTCTCGCATCCAGGGACTTTTTACAGATATGGATCTCAAGAATATCCGATTCCTTTATGCGAAGCTCCCCGGCAGCCTTTTTTATAAGCTCTTTTTTTCCTGCCTCCACCGGCAGCTTGAGATTGGTTATCCTGATCATAAGACCTCCGCTGCGTGCTTACCTGCAAGATACCCGGTCGACCATGCAAACTGCAGATTCCATCCGCCGCACTCTCCATCGATATCCAGGACTTCTCCCGTGAGATAGAATCCCTTCATCACGAGCGATTCGCATGTGTCAGCGCTCACTTCCGCGGTTGATACTCCGCCTGACGTGCACTGAGCGCAGGGAAATCCCTGACTGCCGGTGATCCTGACATTAAAATTCTTGACCACATGGGAAAGCATTTCGGGGTCTGTACTTCCCTGAAGCTCCATGGATACCGCGTGCAGAAGTCTCTCCGGAAGGATTCCGACCAGCAGATCGGAAATTTTACGATCCGGGTGGTCATTTTTCCTTTTTTTCAGAAAACCTGCGAATGCCTCTTCCGACATCTCCGGGAAAAAATCCAGGACGGCATGTACGTTCAGTCTGCCTTCGAGAAGTCGCAGTGCCTGACCGCTCAGGGCAAATACCGGAATTCCGGAAATCCCCGAATCCGTAAGCTGGACCTGTCCGTGACTTGTTCCTATGAACAGGTCATCTGCATAGAGGCTTACGCCGGCTGCGACCCTTACGCCCGCCCATTTGAAGCGGCTTGCATCCTTCACCTTCAGAGGAACGAGTGCGGGAAGAGGCCGTATAACGGAATGCCCCATCTGCACAGCCAGATCATATCCGTTGGCGGGAAGCTGTTTTTCGGTAAGTGAAGCCGCTGTCCCGCATGCAAGGATGATTTTGTCCGTCTCATAGTGCCAGGTATCGGTGAATACCTTAAAGCAGTCTTCATTCTTCTCTATCCGTCTGACCTGTTCACAATATTTTATTTTGACATGCAGTTCTTTCGCTCTCCACAGAAGGACTGTCAGAACAGATTCGGCCGTATCGGAATGCGGATAGATCCAGCCGTCCCTGTTCGTTGTATAAATTCCCATTTTTGTGAAGGAAGCAATCGCATCCGTAGGGGAGAACGCATGAAGGATCTTTTCGGCGAAGGTCCGATCAGTTCCGTGATAGGCAAAGGAAGGATCGCCGACATTTGTCAGATTGCATCTGCCGTTCCCCGTGCGAAGCAGTTTTCTGCCCGCATTTTTTTCCTTTTCGAGAACCGTGACTTCCGCCCCGTACCCGGCAGCTGTGATTGCCGCGAAAAGTCCGGAGGCACCGGCACCGATTATTAACACTCTGTTCTTGTTCTTCATGCGGATCCTCCGTTCTGATGTACAACTGTTCATAACTGACAGGTTCCTTTGAGAGCCTGATCTGAAATCATCACTTCTGTGTATTTTTCGGAATCACAACAAGTCCCGCATCCTTCATGGACTGAAGAGACATAAGAATTCCGAATTTTGCGGACGGCCAGGTGAGTCCGCCCTGAAAGTAGACATTATAAGGCGGGCGGATCGGTCCGTCCGCAGAAAGTTCAATAGAAGATCCTTCGACAAATGCGCCCGCTGCCATTATGACCGGGTCATCGTATCCGGGCATGTCCCAGGGTTCCGGGGTGACATGGGAATCAACAGGGGCCGCCTTCTGTATCCCCTTACAGAAAGCAATGACTGCCTCCGGAGACCGGAGAGTCACAGCCTGTATAATATCATGCCGTGATTCCGTACTGTCCGGAAGAACGTCATACCCCAGCCTCTCATAGACATTTGCCGCAAAAATAGCACCCTTCAGTGCGGAGGAGACAATCACCGGGGCCATGAAAAATCCCTGATACATAGCCGGGTTCACTCCCAGAGAGGGACCGACCTCTCTTCCGAGTCCCGGGCAGGTCATACGGTATGCCGCATTTTCCACATACTCTTTCTTCCCCGCTATATAGCCTCCGACCGGAGCAAGCCCGCCGCCCGGATTCTTTATGAGGGACCCGACGATCAGATCCGCTCCCACATCCGAAGGTTCATTCTTTTCAACAAACTCCCCGTAACAGTTATCGACCATGACGATGATATCTTCCCGGACAGCTTTGACGCAGGCGATTGCTTTACCGATCTGCGCGACAGACAGTGTTCTTCTGGTGTCATAGCCTTTCGATCGCTGGATCGCTACCAGCCGGGTCTTTTGACTGATCGCCGATCGTATACCTTCCAGGTCAAAATTCCCGTCCGGCAGCAGATTGACCTGCTTATAGGTAACGCCATATTCAGCCAGACTCCCGCGGGATGGTCTGATGCCGATGACCTCTTCCAGTGTATCATATGGTTTGCCGGAAACAGAAAGAAGCTCATCACCGGGCCGCAGGTTCCCTGCCAGGGCAATGGACAGCGCATGTGTTCCGCAGGCGATCAGCGGTCGGACCAGAGCTGCCTCCGTGTGAAAGACTCTGCTGTAGACCTCCTCCAGTGTATCTCTTCCCAGATCATTGTATCCATAGCCGGTCGTTCCCTGCAGGCAGGCCTCACTGACCCGGCACCTCTGCATGGCGCCTGTCACTTTGATCTGATTGTATTCTGCTATTTTGTCCACTTCGTGGAATCTTTCCTTCAGTGTTTCGCAGATTTG
>DMAZ01000045.1 GCA_003446335.1 Lachnospiraceae bacterium
GTAATAAGATACATCGACCAGGAATCAAGTGCTTCATATGCCTTTCCGAGTTCGCTGTAAAGGGCCGGCAGATTTTCTCTGTCCTCTATTCTCTCGCCGTAAGGCGGATTGGTTATAATAAAACCATACTTTTTCGGATGATGCAATTCTTTTATTTCTCTTCTTTGAAAATGTATCAGCCCGCCGACCCCTGCAGCTTCCGCATTATCTCTGCATGAGCGTATTGCTTTCGGGTCGATATCGTATCCCTGAATATCCGAATCAAAATCATCTCGAATAGCTGCCGCCGCCTTTTCTCTGGCCTCACGGAAATCCTCGGCATCGACAAGACTATCCCAGTTTTCCGAAAGAAAACTCCTTTTCAGACCGGGGGCTATATTCCGGGCTATCATAGCTGCCTCGATCGGAAAAGTTCCGGATCCGCAGAAAGGATCGACCAGGATCCGTCCGGCCCTCCACGGCGTAAGAAGAATAAGAGCGGCGGCAAGCGTCTCCGATATAGGTGCTATCACAGGTGATACCCGGTATCCTCTCTTGTGAAGGGAGGTTCCTGTCGTGTCAATTCCCACCGTCACGCAGTCCTTCTTCAGGGAAACTCTCATAGGGTAGGAAGCACCGGTCTCAGGAAGCCAGCGTACACCATAAGCGGAGGCCATTCTGTCAGCCATCGCTTTTTTCATGATCCTCTGTATATCGGACGGCGAATATAACGCGCTCTTGACGGATGAGGCTTTTGTCACCCAGAATTTTGCATCTTTCGGAAGCATGTCTTCCCATGGAATCGCTCTGGTATTTTCATAAAGTTCATCATAAGAGGAGGCTGTGAACTCTCCCGCTTTAAGGAGAACACGTTCCGCGGTCCTGAGATTGATATTTGCATTGGCACACGCCATGTAATCGCCTTTGAATGTTATTCTGCCATCGTCAACGTTGGAAATCTCATATCCCATCCTCACAATTTCCCTTTTAAGGACCGCCTCCAGGCCAAAGTGACAGGGGACAATATATTCATTTGTATTCATATTCACATTCCCGTATTTTTATTAAATTTGTTTTAACTTTTTATTGCTTTTTAATGTATCCGGAGATATAATAACAATTGTAAAAAGAATTTACCCTTCAAAAATTTTTTTTACAATAACCCCTTATTAATTATTTATACTCCCCAGATACGGCGCCGAAAGCTCCCCTTTCGGCGCCGTATCACTTTGTCTTTTTACGGACTGCTTTAAAAGGGGCACCCCCGAAGCGGCACCCCTCAAAAAATCACGAAGCAAAGTACTGATCTACTCCGTTTGCCAGCCCCTGTACAATAGCTGCCTGCCCGGAAGCGGAAGCCATGTAGAGATCATCGGTCCTGTTGGACATAAATCCCATTTCAACAATTGTCACCGGCATGGTCGCCCAGTTTATTCCCGTCATATCATCTCCGGTAAGAAGTCCGAGGTTCGGAATCCCTGTCGATGCGCAATAGGAATCAAGCAGGATTCTGGCCAGTCTCTGGCTTCCCTGTATGACTGTTGGTGACAGATATGGGTTGGACGACGACGGCATATAGTTCAATGTGCCCCTTACGGAGGAACTGTCCGCTCCGTTGGCATGGATGCGGATGAAGATGTCAGCACCTGCCTGTGCTGCCATTTTTGCCCTCTCAGAATTACTGATATCCACGTCATGCGTAGTACGTATCATATAGACACTGTACCCTCTCTTTTCAAGTTCGGTCTGTAACTTGAGGGCAACCTGGAGATTAAGCTCATATTCATCGAGACCTGACCAACGCCCTTCCGTTCCGGAAGAAACTTTCTGTTTATATGTTGATGCTCCCGGACCGATCGGTTCCCTGCCGGTATTCTGATGACGCTGATGTCCCGCATCAATCGCAACAACATATTCCTTTTCTGTCTGTATGGATACCGGGACCAGTTTGAACTTCTGCGCATTGGTGTTATTGATTTTATAAATCTGAATATTTGCTCCGGCAGATGCCTGTCCGGCATATACATCCAACGCCACATTTCCCAGGGCAGATTTAAAATAGAACACTCCTGCAGAACCGACGGGTTTCCACTTCTGGGCCTTTGAGGTGTTGCGCGTATACTGGGTCACGTTCGTCCCGTTGGCATTTGACCCTGCAGTCACATCCAGATTAAGTCCTGAACGTACATTTCTGATCTGGTAATAACCGTTCTGATCGTAGAACAGATAGAACTTCTGCCTGTTCCTGTCGTTATAATTTCCAAGCTGAAGATTCGCTCCTTTATCCCTGGAGTTATTGGCAATATCCAGGGACAGCCTGTTATTGAGCATTGTTTTCACCGCGTAATAACCGTTCGGTATTATGCGGTTCCCATCCGTCTTTTCCAGAGAGAAAAGCTGGGAGTCTCTTCCGTTATAGCGATAAAGCTGTACCGGAGTTCCCTCCGCCGTCTTCCCTCCTGTAATATCCAGGACCAGGTTACTGTTGACCGCCGATCTGATCGAGTAATAGCCGTTTCCTTCATCATAGAATGTCCAGAGCTGCCTGTTGGCGTCCGTTACGCGGAACTGTTTTACCGCTCCTCCGCTCTTTACCGTCCCGCACGCCGTGATCGTATAATTCGAGCAGGCCGGATGAATCAGATATTTATCCTTTGCCGCGGAATAAATTGTCATCTGTTTTGCCGAACAGGATCCGGTCAGAATGCACTGTGCCATAGAATATCGGGAAGCGCCTTCAATGCTGACATACTTGGAATCGTCCAATTTGGAATGGATAATATACGTGCCGACCTGAGGAGCGACCGTTGACGTCGGGACCGGAAGCCAGATCGCCTCTTCCTGCTCAGAGTATGTCGATAACTTGATATTCGCTCCCGGCGTCGATGCAATCGTTTCCGCAGCCAGAACGAACTGTGATCCCACGACCTGAATATAAACACATCCATTCCTGGCTTTACGTATGTAGTATTCCTTGACATTATTATAATTTCGACGATACTGAGAGATGTTCCGATTATTCTTTGGGGTGACTCCTGCCACTCCGAGTGCCATCCCGGAAGAATAATTCCATATCTTATATTTGCCGTTACCGATTGCGGTAATGACCCATTTCTGTTTTCTTGTACAGTTTTTTTCTACAATCTCTATATTTGCGCAGTGTGCTTCTGAATTTCCCTTGCTGCCCAGTACCATTCTATGGTATTTATTCGTGACAAGATAATACACACCAGTCTCGAGTTTAGCGTCATCGGAAGGCCCTGAAGCTCCGATCACCTCTTCCTCCTTAGGGATTTCTGTCACAGAAAGATCCGTTACAGACTCATCCTTCAGTTCTTCGCTGCTGTCATCAGCAGGATTTTTTTCGGCTTTGTCGCTTATTTCTGTTTTCTTTCCCTCTGAAACAGCTTCTGCGATCTCCTCTGCTTCCGATAAATCTTCAATGACCTGCAGATTCTCGTCGTCTGTTTCCGCCGCGGTATCCTTGTCTTTCCGATTCTCATTGACAGCAGGCGTTCCGTTCGATAACTGATCCCGATCATCGACAGAAGCGCTCTCATCGATATCTGTGACCGTATCGAGTCCGCTCTCGTCTTCTTCCGTTTTACCTGAAACCGTGTCAGTCTCGTACCCGACCCCTACCGTTCCGGCCGTCTCATATTCCGTGTAGGAGGAGCTGTCATTTATGAGCTCTGAAGCATGAACGCTCTGAGGAAATATGAGGACAGCAGCAAGAAGCGCAGAAACGATTCTCTTTCGTAATTTCATGTTGTTCTCCTTTTACATCTTTTCGGATAAATTCCATAAAGACATATTAAACTAAAACAGCTCCTTCTTCAATTAAAAAAGATGCAGCATTTATCGTGCCGCACCTTTTTATCATACACTTTATTATACGAGCTCAAGAAGAACTTCCATAGCAGCGTCACCCTTGCGCTGACCGATCTTTACGATACGTGTATAGCCACCGTTGCGGTTGACATACTTGGGAGCGACTTCCTCGAACATTTTCTTCGGAAGATCTACCTTCTTGGTGTTTCTCTTGCGTCCCTTGCCTTCTTCCGGAACTTCAGTGATCGGATAGAAGTAAGCGAGCATCTTTCTTCTTGCATTCAGTCTGGAAGGAAGATCTTTCTGGATCTCCTTATCAACTTCGTCAAAAACAGTCACTCTCTTGCCGTCAACAACTTCCTTTACACGCTTGCCGTTGGCGTCCTTACGAGCAACCTTGGCCTTTACGGTAACTGTCTCGAAATTGTCTTTTTCTTTAACTGCAAGGGCAATAAAGCCTTCTGCGATCTTCTGTACTTCTTTCGCCTTGGACTCTGTCGTAACGATTCTTCCATGGTAAAGAAGCTGTGTTACCTGATTTCTCAGTAATGCTTTTCTCTGTGCTGCTGTTCTGCTGAGTTTTCTATAACCGGACATGTATATTCTCCATTCTGCGGAACGCGTACGCCATGCTCTTCGGTCTTACTGGCGGGCGTTTTTTCTCCGCGGTATTATCAGTCTTCACTCGGTTTGAGTGAAAGACCAAGCTCTTTAAGTTTAGCAAGTACTTCTTCCAGAGATTTACGACCCAGGTTTCGGACCTTCATCATATCTTCAGAAGTCTTATTGCACAGTTCTTCAACTGTGTTTATGCCTGCTCTCTTCAGGCAGTTGTAGGATCTGACGGAAAGTTCAAGCTCATCGATATTCATTTCGAGAACTTTTTCTTTCTCATTATCCTCTTTCTCGATCATGACTTCAGCTGTTTTGGCTGTCTCTGTCAGATCGATGAAGAGTTTGAGATGCTCGCTCAGAACCTTTGCTGCAAGACTCACGGCTTCTTCCGGATTCAGGGTTCCCTTGGTCCATACATCAAGCGTGAGCTTGTCAAAGTCTGTCTGCTGGCCTACACGAGTGTTCTCAACGGTCATGTTGACACGCTCGACTGGTGTGTAGATTGAATCTACAGCAATCACGCCGATCGGCTGATCATCAGACTTACCCTTATCGGCACTAATATAACCACGGCCTTTTGTGATCGTCATTTCGATGTAGATCCTTGATTCAGGACCGCCGTTCAATGTAGCAATCACCTGATCGGGGTTCATGATCTCGATATCTGAGTCGACCTGAATATCGGATGCATGAACGACGCCTTCGCCTTCATATTCAATATATGCAGTCTTCGGCTCATCTGTCTCAGAACTGTTGCGAATAGCAAGACTTTTAAGATTAAGAATAATCTCGGTAACATCCTCCTTGACACCCGGGATCGGGCTGAATTCATGGAGGACACCTTCAATCTTGACCTGGCTGACCGCTGCACCCGGAAGTGATGAAAGCATAATTCTTCTGAGTGAATTTCCGAGTGTAGTGCCATATCCTCTCTCCAGAGGCTCGACTACAAATTTGCCAAATTTCTTATCATCGGATATCTCCGCTATTGTAATCTTCGGCTTATTAAAATCAAACACTAAGTATTCCCTCCTTTGGAATAACAGCTGGTTGAGGGGTAAAGGTCTCCTTACAGATTACTTGGAATACAACTCGACGATAAGCATTTCATTGACCGGAACATCGATCGCTTCTCTCGACGGAACTTCCTTGACAACACCGCAGAGATGCTCAGTATCCACATCAAGCCACTCCGGAACGGCACGTCCGGCTGTTGCGGCAAGAATACCATTCTCAGCTTTGTATCTCGGAGAAGACTGCTTTTTCTCCTTGATCTCAATCTTATCGCCTGCTTTTACCTGATAAGACGGAATATTGACGCACTTGCCGTTAACAAGTACATGCTTATGATCAACGATCTGACGCGCTTCACGTCTTGTACGGGCAAATCCGAGACGGAAAAGAACGTTATCAAGACGAAGCTCGAGCATAGCCATAAGGTTTTCACCGGTCATGCCCTTCATACGGTCAGCTTTCTTATAATAGTTTCTGAACGGTTTTTCGAGAACGCCGTAGATAAATTTAGCCTTCTGCTTTTCACGAAGCTGCTGACCATATTCAGAAACTTTGCGGCTGCTTCTTCTCAGCTCACGTGTGGATTTTTTATCAATACCAAGATATGCCGGCTCGATTCCGAGTGATCTGCATCTCTTAAGATATGGAACTCTGTTTACTGCCATGTTTTAATGGACCTCCTAATAACTATTCCTGGCTTTTAAGTTATACTCTTCTGCGTTTTGGCGGGCGGCATCCATTGTGCGGCACCGGAGTAACGTCTTCGATGGATACGACCTGAAGACCCGATGCTGACAGTGCACGGATTGCTGCTTCTCTTCCCGAACCCGGTCCCTTTACGTATACTTCGACAGTCTTAAGGCCATGAATAAGTGCTGCCTTTGTTGCTGTCTCTGCTGCCATCTGTGCAGCATAGGGAGTAGATTTCCTTGAACCGCGGAA
>DMAZ01000043.1 GCA_003446335.1 Lachnospiraceae bacterium
ACTTCCGCGGTGTAAATCCGAATGCTTTTGACGGCCGTGGCAACTATGCCCTGGCTATCAAGGAGCAGTTGATTTTCCCGGAGATCGAGTATGACAAGGTCGATAAGGTCAGAGGTATGGACGTTATCTTCGTTACAACAGCGAAGACTGACGAAGAAGCCCGCGAACTGCTGAGACTTTTCAACATGCCGTTTGCAAAGTAAAGGAGAGAAGATCGTGGCAAAGAAATCAATGAAGTTAAAACAGGCCAAGAAGCCGAAGTTCTCGACTAGAGCGTATACACGCTGCAGCATCTGCGGTCGTCCGCATTCCGTTCTTTCCAAGTACGGTGTATGCCGTGTCTGCTTCCGTGAGTTAGCTTATAAGGGTGAGATTCCGGGAGTTAAGAAGGCATCCTGGTAAAACGTAAGATTTCAGATCAGGAAGAATCGTATGGCATTCCGAAATAAAACGGTATGCCGTGTAAAGAACTATGAAAGGAGCGTCATTTAAATGACTACGACGAATGATCCAATTGCGGATATGCTTACAAGAATCCGTAATGCGAATACTGCTAAGCATGATACAGTAGATGTCCCGGTCTCCAAGATGAAGCTGGCTATCGCCGACATTCTTGTAGATGAAGGATATATCGCTAAATATGATCTTGTCGGTGAGGGTGTTGAGCGTGTGATCCGCATCACTCTTAAATACGGCAAGGATAAGAATGAAAAGATTATCACTGGCCTTAAGAGAATTTCCAGACCGGGCCTTCGTGTTTACGCCGGCAGCGAAGAGATGCCGAAAGTCCTTGGCGGACTTGGTGTAGCTATCATCTCTACCAATAAGGGCGTAATCACGGATAAAGAAGCAAGAAAGCAGCATGTAGGCGGCGAAGTTCTTGCATTTGTATGGTAATCAGCGCTCATATGGCCTGGGAGGATTGATGGTCTGACCGGACCGAGTGCTTTCTGCAAATGCGGTGGGCTCATATCCGAGTATGTGCCGCATTTGTCAGATATATGGCTTTTGATCAGCAGAACATTTCTGCATGATCATCGCCGGAACTGAAAACAGAGAGGTCTAAGACCTCTCCGACAATTTAAGTCAGGAGGAAACATCATGTCACGTATCGGCAAAATGCCGGTTGTTATTCCGCAGGGCGTTACTGTTGATATCCAGCCGGGTAATGTTGTAACAGTAAAAGGACCGAAGGGTGAGCTCAAGGCAGAGCTTGACCGCGAGATGACACTCGAGCAGAAAGACAATGAAATCATCGTTACCAGACCGGATGATCTTAAGAGACATAAGGCTCTTCACGGCCTTACACGCGCTCTTCTTCACAACATGGTCGTCGGTGTAACGGACGGATTTACCAAGACACTTGAAATCAACGGTGTCGGCTACAGAGCTCAGAAGCAGGGCAAGAAGCTCGTTCTTTCCCTCGGCTACAGCCATCCGATCGAGATGGAGGATCCGGAAGGCCTTGAGTCCACAGTAGACGGCAACAAGATCATTATCAAGGGTATCGATAAGCAGGCTGTCGGCCAGTATGCAGCGAACATCCGTGAGAAGAGAGCTCCCGAACCGTATAAGGGCAAGGGTATCAAGTATTCTGATGAAATTATTCGCCGCAAGGTTGGCAAGACAGGTAAGAAATAAAGGAAGGAGAGTTTAGAGATGATTACAAAGCCATCTAGAGCGCTGATGCGTCAGAAAAAACATCGCAGAATGCGCGGTCATATCGCAGGAACGGCTGAGCGTCCGAGACTCGCAGTCTTCCGCAGCAACAAGCATATGTATGCACAGATCATTGATGATGTAAAGGGTGTCACACTCGTTTCAGCATCTACCCTTCAGGCTGACGTTAAGGAAGGCCTTGAGTATACCGATAACGTAGAAGCCGCAGCAAAGGTCGGCAAGGCAATCGGTGAGAAGGCTCTCGCAGCCGGCATCGAAGCAGTAGTGTTCGATCGCGGAGGTTTCGTATACCATGGTAAGATCCAGGCTCTTGCGGATGCAGCGAGAGAAGCGGGCCTTAAATTCTAAGAGGAAGGGGAATACTCATGAGATCAAACGAGAATAAGAGATTAGACAAAGATGAGAACGGCCTTGAAGACAGAGTCGTTGCCATCAAGCGTGTCACCAAGGTAGTTAAGGGCGGCCGTAACATGCGCTTCTCCGCGCTTGTAGTCGTCGGTGACGGAAATGGTCATGTGGGTGCCGGCCTCGGCAAGGCAGCTGAAATTCCGGAAGCTATCCGCAAGGGTAAGGAAGATGCTCAGAAACATATGATTTCTGTTGCAAGAACAGATTATAAGAGCATTACACATGACAATATGGGCAAATTCGGCGGTGCTTCCGTTCTTCTCAAGAGAGCTCCCGAAGGTACCGGTGTTATCGCCGGCGGTCCGGCCCGTGCGGTCATTGAGCTTGCAGGTATCACGAATATCCGTACAAAGTCCCTCGGTTCCAACAATAAGCAGAACGTCGTTTTTGCTACACTTAACGCCCTGAAGGCTCTGAAGACACCGGAAGAGGTTGCTCGTCTTCGCGGTAAGTCCGTCAGCGATATTCTGGCATAAGGAGGGTTACCGAAATGGCAGAAGAGAAGAAATTAAAAATCACACTTGTAAAATCTACGATCGGTGCTGTCCCGAAGAACAAAAAGATCATTGAATCTATGGGCTTCCATAAACTCAATTCCTTCGTCATTCTTCCGGATAATGCAGCAACACGCGGACAGCTGGCAAAAATCGGCTATCTCGTAAAAGTAGAAGAAGTTTAATAGGAGGTGCCAAGAATGGATTTATCAAATTTATCTCCGGCTCCGGGTTCCAAGCACAACGACAACTTCCGCAGAGGCCGTGGCGAGAGCTCCGGTAACGGCAAGACAGCAGGCAAGGGACACAAGGGTCAGAAAGCTCGTTCAGGCGCACCGAGAATCGGTTTCGAAGGTGGCCAGATGCCGCTGTTCAGACGTCTTCCGAAGAGAGGCTTCAAGAACAGAAATGCGAAAGATTACGCATTTGTAAATGTTGAACGCCTTGAAATGTTCGAAGATGGTACAGTGATCACACCGGAACTTCTTCTTGAGACCGGTGTCATTGCGAAGATGCGTGACGGCGTTAAGATCCTCGGCAACGGTGAGCTCACAAAGAAGCTTACGGTCAAGACGAACAAGATCAGCGCTTCCGCTAAGGAAAAAATTGAAGCTGTAGGTGGTACAGTAGAGGTAATTTGATGTTTAATACGATAGCAAATGCTTTCAGAGTTAAGGATATCAGACGCAGGATGCTTTTCGTACTTCTGTGTATGCTGATCATCCGGCTTGGCTCTCAGATCCCCGTACCGGGTGTGAACAGAGACTATTTTTCACAATGGTTCGCGAGCCAGACAGGTGATGCCTTCAATTTCTTTGACGCATTTACCGGCGGATCTTTTGCAAGCATGTCAATTCTGGCACTATCAATTACACCGTACATTACATCTTCAATTATTATTCAGTTATTAACAATCGCCATTCCCGCTCTTGAAGAGATGCAGCGGGATGGCGAGGACGGAAGAAAGAAACTCACGGCGATCACCCGCTATCTGACAGTAGGGCTTTCCTTATTCGAGTCGATTGCAATGACTATCGGCTTCGGCAATCAGGGACTTGTACCGGATCTGGATTTTGCGAAGGGCGTTGTCGTAGTGACCTGCCTTACTGCAGGATCTTCCTTCCTTATGTGGATTGGTGAACAGATTACGGAAAAAGGAATAGGCAACGGTATATCCATGGTCCTGCTCATCAATATTCTGTCAAGGGTACCGAACGATATGGTTTCCTTATATGAACAGTTCATTAAAGGGAAAACAATCGCGAAGGGAGGACTTGCAGGCCTGATCATCCTGGCTATTATCGTAGTCATGGTGATCCTGGTCCTTATATTGAACGGGGCTCAGAGGAACATTCCCGTCCAGTATTCAAAAAAGATGGTCGGACGGAGAATGGTTGGCGGCCAGTCGACTCACATTCCTCTGAAAATCAATACAGCCGGCGTAATTCCTGTTATTTTTGCATCATCAATTATGTCTTTCCCGGGCATTATAGCTACATTTGCAGGAAAATCTAATTCTACTGGATGGTTCGGGACGCTGCTCAATATCCTGAGCTCGAATAACTGGTTCGATTTTACGCATCCAATCTATAATATAGGTCTTATTTTATATATTGTCCTTGTAATCTTCTTCGCGTATTTCTATACGTCGATTACATTTAATCCTCTTGAGGTCGCGGACAATATGAAAAAGCAGGGTGGTTTCATTCCTGGAATCCGCCCGGGCAGGCCGACGTCAGATTATCTGGCAAATCTGCTGAACTATATCATCTTTATCGGTGCATGCGGACTTGTTATTGTTGCGATTATTCCATTTTTCTTTAACGGTGTATTTAATGCCAGCGTATCCTTTGGAGGAACTTCAATTATCATTATCGTAGGTGTTATTCTGGAAACGGTTAAACAGATCGAGTCAATGATGGTCGTAAGAAATTACAAGGGATTCCTGAATTCATAATTAAAATGATTGGGGACTTCTCGGATCAAAGAATTGATTTGAGGCGTCCCCATATCTTTATTCCGACAAAAAAATCCTGTATAATAGTTTTAACTATTTTAGAATGTCTGAAGGGGCAACTCTTAAAAGACTGTACATCAAAATCGGAGGTATCATAAATGAAGGTCATTATGCTCGGAGCGCCCGGAGCGGGCAAGGGAACACAGGCGGTACGTGTGGCTTCTGCTTTTCAGATTCCGCACATTTCAACAGGAGACATTTTCCGTGCGAACATCAAAGGCGGAACGGAGCTTGGCAAAAAAGCGAAAACGTACATGGACGCCGGACAGCTTGTTCCGGACGAGCTTGTATGTGACCTTGTTGTAGACAGAATTCAGAAGGAAGACTGCAAGAACGGTTACGTACTTGACGGTTTCCCGAGAACAATTCCGCAGGCTGAAGCACTTGACAAGGCTGTGGCGGCGATTGGCGAAAAGGTAGATTTTGCTGTAAATATCGATGTTCCTGATGAAGCGATCATCACCAGAATGTCCGGCAGACGCGCCTGCACGACCTGTGGCGCGAC
>DMAZ01000029.1 GCA_003446335.1 Lachnospiraceae bacterium
TCACGCCGTCGATCGTTTCGCCCTTGTGTGTCTCAGTTATCGTGTAGGTGTATGTGCCAGCCTCCGTGAACGTGATCGTCCCGAAGCTCTCGGTATAGTCCGTGCTGTCCTTCGTAACCGTTACGGTCGTATTCTCAGGCATCGGCGTACCTTCCGCTGCACTGATCGTGAACTCGAAGCTGTCGTCTGCTGTCCAGTCGCGGCCGCTCAGCGTCTTCTTCGCCTTGACTTCGCCCTCGACAGTAGAGCAGTTATTGGTAAATTCAGCGGTAGGAACTTCTGTAGTGCTGTCTGCTGCAATCACAACCTCGATATTATTCTCTCCTACAAGGCTCATACCTTCAGGATTTAGTGCCGTATCTTCAATGACAGTGTACGAACCCGGAATAAGGCCGCTTACTACCGCTTCTCCTGATACGCCGTTAGTGATCGTGATCGTCTCTGTCGCTTTAGTGACGCCTTTCGAGTCTTTAACAGTAAACGAATAAGTTCCGTCCGCGCTTGTTCCAGTCGTCGGCGCACCGTTCACCGTCACGTTTTTCCTAATCTTCAGGCTACCCTCTTTTATTGTGTTTTTGAAGTTATTACTTGCCGGAGTGTAGTCAGCCTTGAAAGTGCCATATGCAAAGTGATCCCAGACATTAGGCTTAGAGAAACTCAGTATAATATTCTGTCCGCTCATGGAGATCGTCGCATCACCACCGTTGTACCTATACGGTAAGCCACTTACATATGAATGATGTTTGTTCTTATAATCTCCAAATTCCTTAGCACCAACTGCATCAATAGCTGTTTTCTCATCTGCAGTAGTTTCTCTCTGTGTCCACACGAGGAAATCCTGATTTGTGAGCTTTACGATCACGAAGCCCAGATCATAATGAGTGCTCAAGCTAAATGATCTGTCAGAGCATGTGTGCACATGAACAGTATCAGTCGGGGGTGCAAGGGAATAGCTGACCGGTGTTATATCCGTCTTCTCTCCTGTGTATTTGTCAGTAACAGTTTCTTCTGCAGTATACTTAATGACTACACCAGAATCACTGAATACCGGCAGGTTCCCGAATTCAAATGTCCATTCATTACTGCCCTCCGGTTTGGTCCAATCCGGTTCATAGTCGGTCAGGACCCAATCATCTGTATCGTTGCCATCACTGTCCTGATAAAGCTTCACAGTGATACTCTCCGGCCGCTCATCCTCATGACCGGTGTCCTGCCAGCTCTTAGTGCCAATATACGAAGTTCTCGGATTATACTCGGTGGATGGCGTGTTTGTAACCGTCATTCCCTCTTCAATTTTCACATAACCATCAGGGACAAAGCTGTTGCCGTGTTCATCGACTTCCCGAACAATATAAGTAATCTCTGTTCCATCGGCGTAATACTTGGGCAGTCCTTCCCACGTAGCAGTAGTTGTTCCATACTCAAGCTTCTTAATTTCAGCTCCGTTAACAGCATCTATCTCGTGCTGTGTCTGCTCTCCTTCTCCTGAGACTCGCTCCTCATACAGTTTCAGCCAAATCGTGGGACGCTCCAGATCTCCGCTCCAGATCTTAGTCCCTTGCTTAGTCGTTGTAACCAAATTGTTCGTGAACTCCGCCGTCTCGACTTCCGCTTCTTCCCCGGCTTTGACTTCCACCTCGAGGTCGTTCTCCCCGGTGAGGCTCATTCCTTCCGGATTCTCGTCCACATCCTCGCTGACCGTGTATGTCCCGGGCACCAGGTCATCTACCTGCACTTCGTTCGACTCGCCGTTCGTGATTGTGATCGTCTGCTCCGACTTATAGCCATTGGGCCCAGTGACCGTAAAGGTATAGGTCCCGTCTGCGCTCGTTCCGGTCGTGGCTTCCCCATTCACCGTCACGTTCTTCTTTACCTTCAGGCTTCCGGTCTCATCCGTCTTCGAGTTCTTGAAAACGATGACCTCCTCTTCCTGAGTCAAAGAACCAGAATGAGAAGTTCCTGTCTCTGTTTTAATTTCGATGACGTTTCCGTCCGCATCGAACACACTGTAGGTGACCGTCGTCACAAACCCGGCAGCATCGAGTTCCTCAACTAGATACTTCGTTCCTTTCGCAAAGCCCCAGAACATTTTCTGCTCTTTATCTTTGATCTGGAACTCTACAACACCATTCTCGAACTGGTCGTCTCCGTTTTTCTCATTGTAACCTGTATTTACACTGCCATCTTCGTTCAGAATCGACACTCTGAATGTATAGTATCTGTCCTTATCCGCAGCATCATCACTCTCGACCTGTTTTTCAACGACAAGACCTTCGAGAGGCCAGTTCTTGATCTGCATGGAATCCGAGTAATAGTAAATATAATGGTCATAATCTACCTTTGCCATATCATTGGTCAATGTGACCAGATAGTCGAAGCTAATTTTCCCGTAGTTCTCCGGTGCTTCCAATTCCTGTACATGGTAAACTTCGTCAAAATAGAAAGTATACGCATTTCCGTCGAAAGTGATCTCACCGTTCTCATCCGTTACAAGAGTGAGCTCCTTCAGGCCGCCGCCATTGTTAAAGTCAAGGTTCGGATTCTCGCAGAAGACCTTGAACTTTACCCCTTGAAGTTTAATGCTCGCATCGTAGCCATCAACCTTGACAATCTTAAAACTTGCCTGGGCGCCTTCACCTTCCGATGCAGAGCCGTAAGACTTAGTATTTTCGATAGTCTTATCTTTGCCATTGACGCTGACCTTGTTCACGATCTTCTGGGAGCCATTTCCTCTGACACTGGCATCGTAGGTGATGGTCACTTTGGTCGAATCGGGAATAATGTATGTTGCTACAGTCGTTCCGCCTTCTCCGCCGCTCAGACTATATCTGACACTTTGCCCGGCGGGTTCAGTCACAATACTAATCGAACCATACTCAACACTCAGGTTTGCGCTCAGCACATCCGTCATGGTCATATCCGATCCTTCATTGAGTGTCGCCTTTGAAGGATTAAATGTGATCTGATACTTAGCTGTCCGGTTTGTACCTCCAAGTTCACCCTTGTTCAGAAGTTTCTTGTCCAGATAGTCATACTCGACTTTATAGGTAAACTCAGACTCGTGGTCACCCCAATTGACAGTGTTATCCACATCGTACTCGCCGCCGTTCACAATAGCCAGTGCTTTCAGGTCCACACCATCTTTGACCTTCAGATAATAAATGATCTTATAATAGGGATAATAGTTGCCATCAGCCTGCATCGGGACAGAATCTGCCGTCAGGATAATGCCGTCGCCGGTGTCAGTGTAGGAAACCGGCATCCTGCCTGCGTCCTGAGACCACTGATCACCGCCCCAGATCCGCATATGATCCCACGATGTTGCCTTGGAAGCATCTACTTCCAGAATACTTGTGTCAAAAGCATCCAGAACACTTACAGGTGTTTCGGAGACCCCCTTCAACACAACCGTATACTTCAGTCCCGTTATATTCCCCTGGCTGTCTGTCAGAGCATCGCCCTTCTTTTCGATGCCCGGTTCTCCGAATATTACTGAGGCCTGCGCCGTTTTTCCGTTGAAATTGACATTATTGGTGTGGGTCTGCACATAGCCGCCGGTCTCATAGCCCGCCTGCAGCCACTTCTGATCCACCAAGGTAGTCAGTTTGACCGTAATCGTACGTCCGCCCGGCGCACCCTTGAGCCCCGAAATTTTCTTACCGGGATCCTGATAGAAGGTGATCTTGACCTGTCCCGCAGTATTGGTATCCACTGAATAGGACTCCCCGTCAAGAAGACCCGTGATCTGCAGAGAACCGTCCTTAAGAAGATCATAGATGTTTCCGCCATTGAGCCAAATGGAAGGGATTGTGTCCGTCACGACCGCCTGTGTCAACCCTGTTGCAGGTACCCCGAGCGTAACAGACCAGTTGACCTCTTCTGTGGTAAAGCTGTCCACGTTCTTGTCGACTGAGACCACACTCTCCGGTGTTACAGCAGCACTGCCATTGCTGCCGTTGGCATCATTGCTGACAGTAACGGTGTTGCCTATCCCCTCGACCTTTTCCATGTCGACAACAGTATAATAGGTGATCTCATACATATACGGCTGCGAATCACCTTCAGGGATCTTATAAGTCCAGGAAGAATCGCTGTAGCTCTGCAGGCTGTTGTAAGGAACACTCCTCGTATCAACTATATTGCCGTTCTTGTCAATGACATTGATACTGAGCCCATCGCCGTAATATTTCATATATTCGGTCGAACTTGCCGCGATCGTGTCTTTGATCGTATCGCCGCCGACGGGAGCCAGCCTAAGCTCGTTATACGTGATCGTCCACTTATAGATCTTGTCGCCGTCCGCCGTAGTGCCGTCGGGTGTTCCGTTCGATTTCTTGGTCGTCTTAAAGGAGATCTCGTGAGAATACTCGGAATTGTGTGGATCTCCTCCGTCAGGCTTGACAGTAGCAGTGTTCTTTGTCTGATCGACGGTGATCTTTCCGTCCTTGTCGGTATCCTTCGAAAAATCCACGGAGGCACTGTAAGTGATGGTGATTGTCTCACCTTCCCGCATAGAAGCGAAAGTATAGTCAAAACCGTTTGTCGCTCCGTTGTCGATGTAAGAGCTGCTGTTGCCGCTCACCTGCACATCATTGTTAAAGATGAGCGCATTTCCGGAGATCACGTCTTTGACATTGACCTTTGTGACATCTCCGGTCGCATTCACAGTGATCGTATATGTAAATTTGCCCGTTTTCTCATCAAACGTACCATCCTTTGTCACATACGCCTGCCCCGGCTCCGGCTCATCAAATACTATGTCCCGCTCAATATCCTGAGAGAAATGGATTTCATCCTCTGATCCGTCAAAAGCACCGTTATATGAGAAACGGAAGCTCACATTCGTCGTGTGTTCCAGATGATGGAAATCCGGATCGTTCTCAACGAACTTAATCTTAAGATTACCGTCTGTACCGAGATCATAGGTCGCATCAACCTGATAAGTTCTTCCTTTATATACAATATTGACCGTCATATCACCTGTCTGCTGAGACAGGATCGTTAAACCGGCAGGCATCGTGTATGTCAGGGTCGCGTGATTATCAAACTGGTGCTCAGAACTCTCTGCAAAACTGAGGATAATTTTGTATTCCTTACCGGCTTCTACCTGATACCTTCCTTCGGAATTCTGCGTCGCACCTGTGACCACAGCGTTTGAAAGGAACTCTGAAAGGTCAGTGCTCTCCAGCGTGCTCCCCTCATCCGTCACCTGGATCGTGAACACCTGCCCGTCGATCATCGTAATGGTCAGTGTCTCATCGGTGCTGAACGGCAAAAGGCTCTCCAGGACCCAGTCGCCGCCATCTGAAGGCGTGACCCGCAGCACATCGGTGTTGCTGAATTCGACGTCGAAGATATTCATAAGGAACTGGTCGACCTCGTCCTCGCTGACGACATGCAGGGTCACCAGAAGATCCCGCAGGCTGATGGAGCTCTCGCCCTCAATGGAATACATGAAGGTTCTGCCATCGACGTCATAAGCGAAGTCCACGGTATAGATGACGCCGTAGACGGAAAAACTCTCCGCCTCGAACGACACCATGCTGTCGGTCGCTCTTTTCGTGCCGACCGTGTCGGCATCGTCACTGCCGTCCGCGATGTGGACGACGTCTGCCTGGTCGCCCGAAGTTACGCCGGACGGCCTGCTGTAATGGATGCGGACCGAGACGTTGGCACTCGGTTCGACCTTTTCATCATTCTCATCCAGGATCTTGATATCGAAGAATCTCGCCGAAGCCACCGACTGCCCATCGCTCCCGATCGCTTCGAGCGAAGCGGAGAGATACTTTTCGTATTCCTCTGTGCCCGCGCTGATCTCTCTTACGTCAAGGTGGCAGCCCTCGGGGATCTCCGCGTCCTCCGAGTAGTACATGATGATGTTGTAGTCGGGGCCGCTCTCCGTCAGCCGGCCGGACTTGTACTTCTTGACCTGCTCGAATTCCGCGACGATGTTTACGCTTTCGGCATCGCCGATCTCAAACGTCGACCAGTTGCCGGACGCCGCATCTTCTGCCGCGGTGTAGACGGTGCGGATCTTACTCTCACCCTCCTTCTCCTCTTCGGAAAGGCTCTCTGAACCGCTCTCATCTTCACTTTCTGCCTCGACGGTCTCGTTCTTCACAAAGCGAACGTCCCTGTCGTTCCCGTTGACGTCCTGATAGGAAACGCTCTTCAGGACCTCGTCCTCTGATGCGAGAGATTCAGCGAGTGCCCTGATGTCTGTCGGCTTCTCCCCGACCTCGACCTTCGTACCGTTGAGGTAGACATCGATCGTGTTGTCGACAGCTTTCTTTTCTTCCTTTTCTTCTTTGATCTCTTCATAATGAGCGGTCAGCGCAACGGAGTCCGCGTCCTCTTCGAGATTGAATTCCGAATAGGAACCGTCTTCATCGCCATCTGTGTAGACTGTACCGCTCGGTTCTCCGTCGGAGACATTCTTTACATAATGTACGGGGATCTCTTTTCCGTCTTTGTCGGTGTAGGTGACGTTGATCAGCTGCTGATCTTCGGCTTTCTTGCCTTCAGCGACGCTGACCACATCCGTCGGTGATTCGGAGAAGCTGATCTCCTCACCGCCCAGGGTCACCGTAAGGTATTTCACCTCATCTTCTTCCTCGGAAGAAGCGGATGAAGACTCTGTGATTTGTTCATAGTGCGCGATCAGCGCAACGGAGTCCGCGTCCTCTTCGAGATTGAAATTCGAATAAGAACCGCCTTCATCGCCACCGGTGTAGACTGTGCCGCTTGGTTCTCCGTCGGAGATGTTTTTTACATAATGTACGGGGATCTCTCTTCCGTCTCTGTCGGTATAGGTAACGTTGATCAGCTGCTGATCTTCGGCTTTCTTGCCTTCAGCAATGTTGACTACATCAGTCGATGATTCGGAGATGCCGATCTCCTCACCGTTCAGTGTCACGGTGAGGTATTTCACCTCGTCCTCGTCCTCGTCCTCTTCTTCAGCGTCCGTCTCTTCCAATTCTGTCTCTTCGGCCGTGAGCTCCTTCATCTTTTCTTCTTCAGAAAGAACCGGCGTCACGATCCCTTCCGCCGGCTGCCCGGGAACGATCTCTTCCTGAACCTGTTCTGCGGGGACCTGCTCCTCGGGCTGCTCCTCAGGTTCCTCCTGCTCTTCCTCTGCAGCGAATACCGATACGGGAGCCAGATGGCTCACCGTATTAGTTACGAGCATCACTGCAATTCCCAATCCTGCGATAAACCTTTTCACTCGGAAATAATTCATCTTTTAATCCCCCATTTTCTGCCTATGCTGATAATGTCGTTATTTATGTGTTTTCCGTTTCCTCACCAAATATATCAGTATTATGGTTTGAGTATTCCGAAGTGTTTTTTGAAGCAAAAAAACAGCAGAGCCGGGCATACATGTACTACTTTGAATACATTATAAATAAACGCCATATTCCAAACAATATTTTGGCGTGAAAGACCGGAGAGTGGGTGTGAATTTCGATAAAATTTACATTGTGTAAACGGAACCGCCGGAAAAGAGCACTTTATTATAAATTCATCAGTTATTTTTTCACGTTTTTTAAGTTTTACCTCCCCTTCGAACATTTTTGTATTTTAATGTTGAATTATCTGTCTTTTTTCTGTATACTCCCATCTTTGACACTTTATAAATACATAAGTGCCAGAATTCCTTGTGTTTTGATATGCTCCCCATATGGTAG
>DMAZ01000149.1:0-6119 GCA_003446335.1 Lachnospiraceae bacterium
CAGGTGGACTCCAACAGGTAAAATATTCTCGGGAGTCCATGAAGAAATTTGAACAGGTACAGAGGAAAAACACGTGACGCAGCAGAAACCATCTAGAAGTATAGTAATATATCTGATTATTATTCTGGCTATGGTGTCAGGCTACTATTATTTTGCCGCCCATATTCAGAGAAGTGAAGCGTATACCTATAAACAATTTACGGAGGCCTTAAAGGCTGATACCGTAGACAGCGTTAACATCAAGCCGAATGCTCAGGGAACGACAGGCCGGATCATCGTTCACATGAAGGATGGGAGTACGAAGCATCTGTATGTTACGGATGTTGCAAGGGTCGATGAACTGCTGAATGAATATGAGGGCGTGGAAGTGATCGTAGATGATATTCCATCGGACAGATCCCTCATGAACTCCATTCTTCTTATTGTTGTGGCGGCTGCAATATTCCTGATCTTCTTTACCCTGATGAACAGACAGGGAGGAGGAGCGAATGCACAGATGATGAATTTCGGCAAGAGCCGTGCCCGCATGTCTACGCCGAAAGATCAGACCGTTACTTTTAAGGATGTTGCCGGTCTGGAAGAAGAAAAACAGGATCTTGAGGAAATTGTGGATTTTCTTCGTGAGCCGGGCAAATACATTACTGTCGGCGCCCGTATTCCGAAAGGAGTTATTCTCGTGGGACCTCCCGGAACAGGCAAGACGCTGATCGCAAAAGCGGTCGCCGGTGAAGCGGGCGTACCTTTCTTTTCGATTTCCGGTTCGGATTTTGTTGAAATGTTCGTCGGCGTCGGAGCTTCCAGAGTGAGAGATCTTTTCGAGGATGCGAAAAAGAATCATCCCTGTATCGTATTTATCGATGAGATTGATGCGGTCGCGCGCCGAAGAGGCGCGGGACTCGGCGGTGGGCATGATGAGCGCGAGCAGACCCTGAACCAGCTTCTCGTGGAGATGGATGGTTTCGGGGTGAATGAAGGAATCATAGTGCTTGCGGCTACGAACAGAGTGGATATCCTTGACCCGGCTATTCTGAGACCGGGCAGGTTTGACCGCAAGGTGGCAGTCGGTCTTCCGGATGTCCGCGGACGTGAAGAAATCCTTCGCGTTCATGCGCGCAATAAGCCTCTCGGAGACGATGTCGATCTGCTTCAGATCGCTCAGACGACGGCCGGCTTTTCCGGCGCGGATCTTGAGAACCTGCTGAATGAGGCGGCAATTTATGCTGCCAAAGACGGACGATCCTATATTATTCAGGATGATATCAGACGCGCGTTTGTAAAAGTAGGCATAGGCGCTGAGAAGAAAAGCAAGGTCATGTCTCAGAAAGATAAGGAGATCACCGCTTATCACGAATCAGGGCACGCGATCCTGTTCCATGTTCTGCCTCATGTGGGACCGGTCTATTCTATTTCCATTATTCCTACCGGATTTGGTGCTGCAGGCTACACAATGCCGCTTCCTGAAAAAGATGAAATTTTTAACACAAGAGGAAGAATGCTGGAAAATATCATTGTGGATCTTGGCGGCAGAGTCGCAGAGGAGCTGGTTTTTGACGATATCACGACCGGCGCTTCACAGGATATTAAGCAGGCAACGGAACTTGCCCGTTCCATGGTGAAGAAGTACGGTATGTCTGCGAAAATCGGACTGGTTGCTTATGACGACGATTCCAGTGAAGTATTCATCGGCCGTGATTATGAGAAGACCCGGAGCTACAGCGAACGGACAGCGGACGAGATCGATGAGGAAGTGAAATCTATTATCGATTATTGTTATAAGGAAGCCAGAAGAATCATTAACGAATACAGACATGTGCTGGATGCATCCGCCGGACTTCTCCTGGAAAAGGAGAAGATAGGCAGAGAGGAATTCGAAGCACTGTTCGAAGAAGGAGCTGTTTTTAATGGGGAGAGAACAATCTGAAGAATTCAGGCGCATGAGATATGTTTCCCTTATGCGTCCCATGTTCAGTAAGAGAGCTGTCTTCAGCGATGAAACCAGGTTTTATCGAAGCCCGATTCAACCGATGCCTTTCGAGGATTGTACAGTACGGATCCGCACGATGAAGAACAATGTAGATGAAGTGTATTTCATCAGCGGTTCGAAACGTATGCCTATGTCTCTTGCAGAGACCGTCGGCGGTTTTGATTACTATGAAATAACGATTCATCTGACGGACGAAGCAATCCGATATTATTTCGAACTTCGGGTCGAATCAATTGTCTGTTATTACAACAAACTGGGCATTACGAGAAATCTTTCCGAGAGGAACTGCTTCCGCATCGTTCCGGGATTCAGGACGCCGGACTGGTCACATGGCGCTGTCATGTACCAGATCTATACGGACCGTTTTTACAACGGTGATAAGAACAATGATGTCCAGACGAGAGAATATGTCTATATTAAGGAATACTCACAGGCTGTTACCGACTGGAACAGACCGCCGGAGAACATGGATGTGAGAAATTTTTACGGCGGCGACCTGGAAGGAATCCGTCAGAAGCTGGATTATCTGCAGGATCTTGGTGTGGAAGTCCTCTATCTGAACCCGATTTTTGTATCTCCGTCCAATCATAAGTATGACAGTCAGGACTATGATCACATAGATCCGCATCTCGGAAAAATCGTGAAAGACGGCGGTGATCTTCTCATGTGGGATGATCACAACAATCGCAATGCCACCAGGTACATTATACGCACCACAGATCCGGATAACCTGAAGGCATCCGATCAGCTTCTGGAGAAACTTTGCGAGGAGATACACGCCCGTGGCATGAAGATCATTCTGGACGGCGTGTTCAATCATTGCGGTTCTTTTAACAAATGGCTTGACCGGGAACGGATCTATGAAGAACAGGAGGGGTACGATAAGGGAGCCTATGTCGACCGTAACAGTCCGTACCATTCGTTCTTTAAATTTAATAACGAGCATGCATGGCCTTATAATGAATTTTACGATGGCTGGTGGGGACATGAGACACTGCCGAAGCTGAACTATGAAGAGAGCCAGGAGCTTTTCGATTACATTATGCGCATCGCCAGGAAATGGGTATCTCCGCCGTACAATGTTGACGGCTGGAGACTCGATGTGGCCGCAGATCTGGGTCATTCACTGGAATATAATCACTTTTTCTGGCGCGAGTTCCGCAAGACCGTAAAGGAAGCGAACCCGAACGCGATCATTATTGCCGAGCACTATGGACCTGCCGGAGAGTGGCTTCTTGGAGATCAATGGGATACAGTCATGAATTATGATGCCTTTATGGAGCCTGTATCATGGTTCCTGACCGGTATGGAAAAGCACAGTGATGAGTACCGAAAAGATCTGCTCGGCAACGGAGAGTCCTTTGAAAGTGCCATGATTTATCATCTGGCCAGTTTTATGGGGCCTTCGGCGCTCTGTGCAATGAATGAACTGGATAATCATGACCATTCCAGATTTCTGACAAGAACGAATCACATTGTCGGTAGAGTTGCGGAGTTAGGCTCGGATGCAGCCGGTCAGAATGTAGTACCTTGTGTGATGCGCGAAGCAATCGTTATTCAGATGACATTTGTCGGCGCTCCGACTATTTATTATGGCGATGAGGCCGGTGTTGTCGGATTCACCGATCCGGACAACAGACGAACATATCCGTGGGGACATGAAGACCGTGAGATGCTCGAGTTCTACAGAACGGCGATTCATATCCATAACAAATATGATACGTTGAAAAACGGATCTCTTAAATTCCTCGGATGCGGATATCAGTTTGTTTCGTATGGTCGTTTTTCTGATAAGGATCAGTTCGTTGTGGTCGTGAATTCGGGTGATGAACCGATACCCGTAGAGATTCCTGTATGGGAGACCGGTATTACCAGGAATGTCAATACAGATATGACGGAAATCCTCGTTACAGATGCCGATGGTTTTTCAACGGAACCTAAAAAGAGACTGGTCACAGGAGGAATCCTGACATTGGATCTCAGACCGCATGAAGCGGTGCTTCTTTATCATAAGGGATCTGACAAATTATAAATATTCAAGTATTTCCCACATTACGCAGAAAATTCAGAAACGTAATGTGGGGAATTTTTTTATTCTTCATCGCGTAATACTCGTGATGGGAGTCTACGATACGCGCGCAAAGTGAAATCTGGCTTCATCGTGAGTACAATCTCGCCGGAATACCCCATCATTCGCATGGGAGTGAGAACCGGATTTTGTGCGGATTCCCGGGAGAGCCGCAGGGATTTCGGCTCTTTCTTTTTTGTTGACTTATTGTGTTATGCACATTATAATATTTTTGGCATTAGACAAATATTAATATATATTATTAATCAGCTTAATGTGTGACACATGGTATCTGACCAATGCGGATACCGGTATGCTGGGGAGTGTACTTTGTCATAGAGAAGGGGAGAAAAAATGGGAAGGGAGACTGTGGAAAGTTCTCTGGTCATGGAGATGCGCCGAGGGACGATCGTACTCGTTGTACTATGCTGTCTTGATGACCCTATGTATGGCTACAGTCTGGTGGACGAACTGGCACGAAAGGGCGTGCCGGTGGAAGCCAACACGCTTTATCCGCTTTTGCGCAGACTTTCTTCCCAGGGACTCCTCGATAACAGATGGGATACCAGTAATTCGAAGCCGAGAAAGTATTACGTGATTACGGAGAAGGGCAGAATTCTCAGGGAAGATCTGAAAAAGCAGTGGGATATCATGTCACAGGCTGTAAATTCCATTGTGGGTTATCGAGTGGGGGGGTTAAAAAGTGGTAAGCAGGATAATTGACCAATACGTAGATGATGTTACGCAACAGCTTCCTATTGGTGTAAGAAGAACGGTTGAAAGAGATTTAAAAGATATAATATATCAGAAGCTTGATGATTACACGGAGGGTCAGAGGGCGGTCAGCAGGGATGCGCGGGCTGTGCTGCGCGAGATGGGCAGTCCGGATGAAATTGCTGATTTATATTACATAGAGCTAGCAAAAAGAAAAAAGAAGGAAAAGAAAAAACTATTTCAGAACCTTGAAGATACATCCCGGTTAATTTTGGGAGCCGGGGCTCTTTTGATCATACTGGGACTTGTGCTCCTCGTCACGGGTGTGACAAGTAATGTCATGCCGCTCATGATAGGAGCTGTGCTGGCCCTTGGGGTGATGCTCGTGAAGATTTTCGCACCTGTCATCCTGCAGATCGATGCAGAGAGAAAAAAGCCGCAGGAGGAGACATCCGCTTCCGGTGAGGAAGATGAAGAATTTTTCTGGCTGTCTTGACAAAGTAAAAAAACGTGCGAAAATAGATAATTGCAAATCATGACAGGAATCTTAAGTGAGACGAGGCACTTGCAAATCGTGCCCGGTATAGAAAGGAGTCTTGTATCAATGGCAAAAAACACTGTTAAGATCGCACTGATTACTGGTTACCTCGGTGCGGGCAAAACAACACTTTTAAATCATATTCTCAGTAATGACGAAGGAATCCGTGCAGCGGTCATTGTAAATGATATCGGTGAAGTCAATGTTGACGCTGATCTTATCGCAAGAGGAGGCGTTGTGACCCAGGAGAACAGCAATCTTGTTCCGCTGACCAATGGCTGCATCTGCTGCACATTGAGAGAGGATCTGGCGTCGCAGCTGAGAGAGTTGGCTATCACAGAAAAGTATGATTATATCATTATCGAGGCTTCCGGTATCTGTGAACCCATTCCGATTGCTCAGACAATAGCTGATATCTGCGAAGAAAGTACAGAAGACGGTCTCCCGATGACTCTGGATAATATTATCGCAGTTGTCGATTGCGCCCGCATGCATGACGAGTTCGAAGATGGCCGCAGCCTTCTTAAAGACACATATGAGGAAGAAGATATCGAAAACCTGCTGATCCAGCAGCTCGAGTTCTGCAATACGGTCCTCATGAATAAAGTGGATACTGTAGATGAATACCAGCTCGGCGAGCTGAAAGCTATTATCCGAAGCCTGCAGACCAGTGCGGTTATTATAGAGGCAAATTACGCCAAGGTCGCTATCGCTGATGTTCTGAACACAGGTCGTTTTGATCTTGAGAAGTCCATGGAATCAGCTGGCTGGATCGAGGCTATCCAGCAGTCGGATGATGACGATGATGATGATGA
>DMAZ01000149.1:6243-12963 GCA_003446335.1 Lachnospiraceae bacterium
TCATCACCATGATGACGATGATGAGGATGAGGATGAGCATCATCATGATGATGACCATGAAGAGGAAGGCGGTCATCACAGAGGCGGTCATCACCACCATCATCACCATCATCACCACAATTCCGATGCGTCTTATCAGGTCGAAGAGTATGGTATCGGATCGTTTGTATATTTCAGACGCCGCCCGTTCGATCGGAATAAGATCATTGCCCTCGCAGAGAAGTGGCCGCGTGCGATCATCCGCTGCAAGGGTATGATCTGGTATAAAGAAGAACCGGACATGTCTTATATATTTGAACAGGCCGGTCACATGATTCAGGAAATGCAGAGCGGACGCTTCCTGGCAAGTGCGGATCAGGCGTCAATTGACCGCGTACTTGAGAAATACCCACAGGTACGTCAGATGTGGGATCCGAAGTACGGTGATCGTATGCAGAAACTTGTCTTTATCGGTCAGAACATGGACCGCAGGGAAATCGAGGCACAGCTCGATGCATGCCTTGTTGATTGATAAAACAGCGCCATGAAATAAAATAAGCTGCCATGTTGAATCATAAAAGATTTAGCATGGCAGCTTTTATAATTTTTTAAATACATTTTATTTTAAGAAGTGATCTGCTCATGCGGATCACGGTCTTTAATTCTGTCCGCGATAAAAGAACCTACTTCAGACGGTTTGAGGTCGAGCACGTATCCGAATTCCCCGAACAAAATTCTTTCGGCTTCCTTGAAGATCCTTTCGTCGGCACTGTGAAATTTCTTGCCCAAACGCAGTTTTTCCTCATGCTTATTGCGAAGCGTGCGAATCAGGCAGAGCATCTCGTAATGGTCACAGCGTGAGACAATTGAAGAAAATGCAGCCATACGCTCCTTGTCGTTTTCGACCCACACAGACTCGCATTCCGGAATTGAATCAATTAATTCCAGAACTTCCTCGCGACTCAAAAGCTCACGCATTTTGGCCGCTCCGTTTTCGGTAGGTATATAGATCTTTGTTCCATTATCATATACCGGCACTAAAATGTAGTACTCACGGGTACCGAGACTTGACAGATCACGCTCGATGATGCCGGTAATTCTACAGACGCCTTCAGGGATGTGCATAACAGCTTCGTTTACTTCTATATTTGTCATAATTTTCTCGGCGCTCCGGATATTTGCGCCCCTCTCCGGATCATATTAATATTCTACATCTATAGTTTAGCATGTTTCAAAAATTTGCGTAAGTTCGGAAAAATTAACGTAATTTCAGCACTTTTACCATAAAGAGATGTAAAAAATAAACTATCCGGAATCGATTTTTCGACTCCGGACAGGTAAGGCTTCTGATCTTATTCGATTTCAGGGAATTATACAGGTGAATGATATGATTCCGTTTTTCCAGGATACCGAAATGCTGCCGCGATACTGACGAACAATACTCTCGGCGATGGAAAGCCCGATTCCGTAACCTCCTTTTTCCGTGTTGTGTGACTGATCGCTGCGGTAGAAGCGCTCAAAGAAGCGGGAGTAATCTGTATTTGCACCTGCTGCATAATTGTTGGAGACGACCAGCCTTGCAGCTTTTCCCTTTTTAGAGACCTGTACCGTGATCGTCCCTTCCGGGTCACAATATTTAATGGCGTTATCCACCAGAAGGGAAGCAAGCTGCCTTATAACGGATTCATCCGCTACGATGGTAACATCTCCCTGTATTTCCGTGGCCATCGTTTTCCCGTCCTGTTCAGCCACCGGCCGGAAAGTCTTTACGATGTCATCGATGATCTCCCCGAAATTGAGCTCATTCATGTCAGATTTATCCGCCTGTTCCTCAGCACGCGCAATCTGTACAAGGTTCTGGATCAGACCGCTCATGCGGTCGACCTGACGCATGGTGGATTCCGTCCACTCATTTTCCCCCTCGATCATTTCGAGAACTTCCGTGTTGGCCCGTATAACGGCGAGAGGCGTTTTCAGTTCGTGACTTGCATTGGTGATGAATTGTTTCTGTCGCTCGATGTTCCGAAGTTCGGGCTGGATCAGCTGGTTGGAGAAAATGTATACCGGCCAGAGAATGATCAGGAGAAGCCCGATACAGATAATCAGAGAGGAATAGAATAGTCTGAGCATCATATGGACCTGAGTTCTGCAATCAAGGATCGCCACGATCGATGAACCGTCAGCATTCTTACGATATTCGTAATAATATATTCCCATGATGCCGTATTTTTTTTCTCTGCGTTTTGCGACCCGGCTGTATGCGACTGCCTGATCATCATCAAATGCCGCGATATGTGTTCTTTTGATTTCGACGACCTCGTCGTTCTCATCGTACAGAACGGCCAGATATCTGGTCGCATACTGGAATTCAGGAGATGAACTGTCACTCATATAGCTGTTCATAAAGATGGAGAAGACAGAGAAGTCCTGGCCTTGATTTATATTGTTCTCAATTTCTTCTGCAGTATGCCCCGAAGAATCATGTTCGGAAGAGATGTCGTCAAGAGGAAGATCTCCGCCGTTCTCACAGATGTGATCGAGTATGGTATGAATATTGTTGTGTGTGGTCAGCACGTTCGTGATATTCAGAAAAGCCGTGATGAACAGCTCCACCAGCGCGACAGACAGCATTGCGATGATGATAAATCGTATTCTTAATTGGCGGATCGATTCAGCGTTCATAGTTCAGACAGGCAGAAACTTCCCCCGCGCCTGCCTTTGATTTCTGCGCGGGAATTAATTGCTTTCAGTTTTCCTCTTAAGTATGAGATGTAGAGCCAGACTGTGTCGCTGGAAGCGCCTTCCTCACCTCCCCAGATGTGGGACAGCAGGAAATCCGTCTCAATTTCCTTTCCGGCATTCAGGATCAGCGTCTGCATGAGTTCGAATTCTTTCATAGACAGGCGGACTGTGTTTTCGGAAGAGAGTTCCAGATTCTCGGCGCGCAATGTAACATTTGCAAAATGCAGTTCGTCCGAATTGTATTTGCTGTGCCTTCTGGTCATGGAACGAATTCTGGCGAGCAGCTCTTTCATGGCAAACGGTTTTGTAAGATAGTCGTCAGCGCCTGCGTCAAGTCCGGCGACACGATCATCGATCTCTGCTTTGGCTGTCAGAAGAAGGACCGGAGTCGTGACATTTCGTTTGCGTATCTCTTCGAGTACTTCGAGTCCGGACAATTTGGGCATCATGATATCAAGAATGACCATATCGTAACTGTCCCTGAGAAGGTGATCAAGTGCCTCTTCTCCGTCAAAGGCCTGATCAACATCATATTTTTCGTGTGTAAGAATAGCTGTGATCGCCCGGTTCATATCCCGGGTATCCTCTGCGAGCAGCAGCTTCATCTGTCATCATCCCCTTCCTCAAGAATCATGTCGCGGATCGTCTGCATGGACAGATCCGTGGAGGCAAGTTCGTCAGCGCATCGTTTCAGTTCGCTGGAAATAAGGTCAATATTTCCGCGAATATTTTTCTTGTATTTAAGGTGGTGTTCGAGAGCAGCCCATACATCCATGGAGATGGTCCGAAGCTGAACTTCGACGAAATAGGTGTCTTCGTATTGAAGTATGAGATGGTAGCTCCTGTAGCCGTTGGACTTGGCTTTTCGGATATAATCCTTTTCCATGACGACCTTGCAGTTGGCCAGTTCCGTAAGGTAATCCTTGATGTGGTAGACATCACTGATGAATGAGCATACGACTCGAATTCCGATTGCGTCATACAGGACCCTGAGAGCAGAGTGCTCATTTTCGGGGAGTCCTCGTCTACGGCATTTATCCCGCATGCTCTCCTCGGTCTTCAGCCTGTACCGGATGTGCTCAACCGGATCGGTACCTGTCTGTTGTGTCATTTTCCGACGGACGATTTCGATCTGATTGAGAATATCATCGCACGCCTGCTGCATCGCCGGGAGATGATCCCCGTAAATACTTGCCTGTTCCATATAAAAAATCTGTCCTCCTGACTGATTTTCCATCGTTATTTTTTGTTCATGGTAGAGAATCACAAGGTGATCCGTAACGATTCTATGGTCAAGTATAGCATTCGAATGTGTTTTTTTGAAGAATACAATTACATATAAGGAATTTGTGTTATTGATTTATTTAATTCTATCAGTTATAATATGCAGGTATGGATACGGACGAGAGATTTATGCGCGAAGCGCTGAGGCAGGCGAAAAAAGCGTACAGGCTGGAAGAAGTTCCCATAGGTTGTGTGATCGTACATAATGGCGAGATCATTGCCAGAGGGTACAACCGGCGTAATACGGATAAGAGCACCTTATCTCATGCTGAACTGAATGCTATACGTAAAGCCGCCAAAAAAATAGGCGATTGGAGAATAGAAGAGTGTACAATGTATGTCACACTTGAGCCCTGTCCCATGTGTGCCGGTGCGATTGTACAGGCCAGAATTCCCAGATGCGTAATCGGGTGCATGAATCCAAAGGCCGGATGTGCGGGTTCTGTATTGAATTTGCTCCAGAATCAGGGATTTAATCATCAGGCGGAAATCACCGCAGGCGTGCTGGAAGCAGAATGCAGTGCGATGATGAAACAGTTCTTCCGTGAATTGAGACAGCGGGATGCTGAACGGAAAAAGAAACGGGCCATGGAACTGGCTGAAATGGATCGTGTCCGTATCATGAATAGTTAAGGAGAAGTATCGAAGTGGTCATAACGAGCCGCACTCGAAATGCGGTCATCGGGTAACCGGTGCATGGGTTCGAATCCCATCTTCTCCGCTATGGGAGGACATCGGAAGATGTCCTCCTTTTTGCATGGGTCGTATCGCAGATAGATAAATAATTGTTTCAATTAATTTACACTTGCGTGAAGAAGCTTGAAGTCGTAAAAATGCTGTGATAGCTTTTATACGGAAGAAATTGAAGTAAATTCCAGTTTTTGTACTTAGGGGGAAAAATTATATGCTTTATAGTCGGTCCGGTCTTTGTATGCGATCTTTTATGAGTCGTCTGGGCATCGGACTTTTGATTATCACTATCTTATTCTCACTGCCTGTCCGTGTATACGCAGAGGCGGGAACGGAAGCAGTGGACGCAGCGGCAGATGTGGCGGAACCGGTCCCGACCGTACCGGTCAGGGATCCTCTCACCAATCACCTCACGAACTGGCCGCAGATGACGGAAATCAGCGAAGACTCAGCCGTGCTGATGGACGCGGATACGGGAGCGATCCTTTACTCTCTGGACCGTGATGTCCAGCGGATCCCTGCCTCTATTACGAAAATAATGACATGCCTGCTGGTCCTCGAGAATACACAGATGGACGAGGTAGTCACCATGACGGAAGCCGGAATGGCTGAGGCTTACGGCGGCAGCTCCAATATCAGTCCGGTACTCGGTGAACAGTTCACGGTGGAGCAGTGTCTTTACATGCTCATGCTGAAATCAGCCAATGATATTGCCGCACAGCTTGCGGAATATGTCGGCGGCAGCGTGGAGGCATTTGTCCAGATGATGAATGACCGGTGCGCACAGATCGGTACGACCGGTACTCATTTTAATAATCCGAACGGACTTCCCGGGGATGATCATTATACGACGGCAATGGATATGGCTCTCATCATGCAGGAATGCCTCAAAAACGAGACATTCAGGCAGATCATCTCCACTCAGGTCTATACCGTTCCGCCGACAAATATGACCGAGACGGAGAGGACCTATGAAAATCACTGCAAACTCATCATCGAGTCGGATACGGATCATTATTATCCGTATTGTATAGGGGGAAAGACCGGATACACAGATCTTGCCTGGAGAACACTTGTCACTGCGGCTGAGAAGGATGGAAGGACTCTGATCTGTGTAACACTTCATGGCCCGGACAATTCTGATTTTACTGACCATAAGAATCTGTTCGAGTACGGGTTTAATTCCTTCTATAATTATGACCTTGCAAGTGAGGTCGGTGAAAGATGGGAACTGACAGGCGGAGTGACCATACCGGTCGGATTCGATTTATCCGGTCTGTCTAAAGAGGAGAAGACCCTTGATGACGGAAGTATTCGTACAGTATATACGTATGAGAATAATCCGGTCGGCACTGTTCTGAAAAAAGAAAAGCCGAAGGCGACGGTGACCCCGGTGGTGCGGGAACAGGAAGCGAACCGTACGACGGTCGGTCCGGCAGAGACGGCATCTGACGGAACAGAGATGTCTGCGGTGGAATATGAAGCGGAGAAAGAGAAGGACGGTTTTCTTCGAATACTTCTGATCGTTCTCGCTGTTCTTATTATTCTTCTTCTGTTCGTAGGGCGCACGCTGTATATTAACCACAGGAAACAGCAGGAAAGAGAAGAGGCGCTCAGAAGAAAGCGGGCTGCAAGAAGAAGGAGAAGACAGAACGAAGCATATAGGAATCGTTCTGAAGATGTCAGCGATACCCCGGAACGTTCCGGATCCGAGAAAAAGAAAAGGGCAAGAAAAAGGAAGGGCTGAAGACCCTTCCTTTGTTGTCGGATAAAAAATCCGTGCGCCTCACTCTGAATCGGTCCCCACAGACGTAACCTCTCCAGTTAACTCAGCCCAGGCACCCTCACGACACACGAGAGCTCCCGCTTAGTGCTGCTGTGTTCCCACCCTGACACGGTTCACAGGTTCTCGTTGCGTAAGACCCAAACGTCAACGCCACTTTGAGAGGGCAGCTCCATAAAGACAGACCCTCGGATCGGCATCACCCCTGCTGTAGCGGACTTCAGGTTACAGGGCCCCGCTAA
>DMAZ01000149.1:13016-19911 GCA_003446335.1 Lachnospiraceae bacterium
GCCCCGGCTGCACGGATAGAAAGAGTATATATGAAAAACCATGAATTGTCAAACGGGAATAAGCGGAGTATAATTTAAATTAATCAGTCTGCGGACGAAAATACTTTTTGAGAAAGAAGGGCATGCTATGAAAAGAATTGGTCTGTTAACCAGCGGCGGTGACTGCCAGGCTCTCAATGCTACAATGAGAGGTGTCGTAAAAGGTCTTACGAATAATCTTGATGAAGTAGAAATCTACGGTTTTCTTGAAGGCTATAAGGGAATGATCTACGGAAATTATCGCCTTCTTACATCCGATGATTTCTCGGGCATCCTTACCCGGGGCGGCACAATTATCGGATCATCCAGACAGCCGTTCAAGCTTATGCGCGTGCCGGATGAGAATGGTCTTGATAAGGTCGCGGCAATGAAGCAGAATTATTACAAGCTTCGTCTTGACTGCGTTGTTATCCTTGGAGGAAACGGAACACAGAAGACGGCGAACCTTCTTCGCGAGGAAGGACTTAACGTCATCCATCTTCCGAAGACGATCGACAATGATATCTGGGGAACAGATCTTACATTCGGCTATCAGTCCGCAATCGATATTGCAACGACTGCAATTGATCAGATCCATACAACTGCTTCTTCGCACGGACGAGTATTTATCGTCGAGGTAATGGGTCACAAGGTCGGCTGGCTGACTCTCTCCGCAGGTCTTGCATCCGGTGCTGATATTATCCTTCTTCCGGAAATTCCCTATGATCTTGACAAGGTCTGTGCTGCGATAGAAAAGCGTCACAGCCATGGTAAAAAATTCACAATACTTGCAGTAGCGGAAGGCGCGATCTCCAAGGAGATGGCTGCGCTCAAGAAGAAAGACCGTAAGAAGGCTATGGAGAAACTGCTCAAGCAGTATCCGTCCGTATCTTACAAGCTCGCTGCAGATATCACAGAGAGACTGGGATCGGAAGTACGTGTAACAGTTCCGGGACATGTACAGCGCGGCGGCTCCCCGGATCCGTTCGATCGTGTCCTTTCTACAAAACTCGGCGCTTATGCCGCTCAGCTCATCGTCAATGAAGAGTACGGCTATATGGTCGCTACCGTCAACAATCAGATCGTCAAGGTTCCGCTTGAAGCAAGTGCGGGCCAGCTGAAGAGCGTTGATCCGGATGACCAGACCGTCCAGCTTGCCAAGTATATCGGCATCAGTTTCGGAGATTAATATATGTCATATGTTGCTCTATATCGCAAAGCCCGTCCTCAGACATTTGATGAAGTCAAAGGTCAGGATCATATTATTACAACGTTAAAGAATCAGGTGAGGACGGGAAGACTGCAGCATGCATATCTTTTCTGCGGTACAAGAGGAACGGGAAAGACTTCGATTGCCAAAATCATGGCTAAAGTCGTTAACTGTGAACATCCGATAGACGGGAATCCCTGTAATGAATGCGCTTCCTGCCGTGCCATTGCGGCAGGAACGTCTATGAACGTGATTGAAATCGACGCCGCTTCCAACAACGGCGTCGATAATATCAGGGAAATCGTTGAGGAGGTACGTTACCGTCCGACACAGGGAAATTATAAGGTGTACATTATCGATGAGGTTCACATGCTGTCTCAGGGGGCATTTAATGCGCTTCTGAAAACGCTTGAAGAACCTCCTTCTTATGTCATTTTTATTCTCGCGACGACTGAGTCGGGAAAAATTCCGACAACAATACTTTCCCGGTGTCAGCGTTACGATTTCAGAAGAATAGACATGGATACACTCATGTCGCGCATGAAATATCTGACGGAAAAGGAGCATGTCGTCTGTGAAGACCGTGCGCTTAGATTTGTTGCCAGACAGGCAGACGGATCTATGCGTGATGCTTTGTCCCTGCTTGATCAATGCATGGCTTTCTTCATGGGAGAGGAGCTGACCTACGAAAAAGCTTTGGATGCACTCGGTGCTGTGGATACAGATGTCTACGGAGAACTTTTGGGCTGTATTGTGAGAGGGGATGCCGGACGGAGCATTCTTCTGTTTGGAAAAATGATGGAACGGGGGCGTGAAGTAGGCCAGGTAGTGAGTGATTTTATCTGGTACCTTCGTAATCTCCTTCTGGTGGAGGCAACGGATGATGCCTCCGAGATCATTGATGTATCTGCAGAGCAGATGAACACACTTCTCACATATGCCGGTCAGACAAAGCCTGAGACGATCATGCGTTATATACGTGTGCTTTCTGAACTGCAGAATTCCATGCGCTTTGCAGGTAACCGCCGGGTTCTTACAGAGATTGCGATCGTAAAGCTCTGCAGGCCGCAGATGGAACAGACGGATGATGCGGTCCTTGACCGGATGCGTGTTCTGGAGGATAAAATTGCGGCGTTCGAATCGGGAAATTTTGTGCAAATACAACGAGATGACGACAGGGGTGCTACAAATGGCTTGACAGAGACTGTTGGGTCGGGATATGATTCGTCGGTAGAGAGAACTGCTCCCCCGCCTAATGCCGCTCCGGAAGAACTTGTGAAGATCAGGAGCGAGTGGGCAACGATTGCTGCAAATGTACAATCCGGACTGCATAAGAAATTCCTGGAGGATGTGGAACCTTTGTATGATGCTGTCAATATGGACGGCAAACTCTATCTGAGTTTCCAGGGTTTTGACCGGGAATATGTTCTGCGGAGGAAGGAAACTTCGGATAATTTGGTGGCAGAAATCGAAAAAACGATTGAGAGAATGTACAACAGACATGTGGATGTTGTCATTGATTCATCCGGGGATCATAAAAAAGATCTCTTCGCGATATCTGTGGATGATATTTTAAATGACCCGGATAAGATCGGAATGCATGCTGAAGTAGATGACGAAGATTTTTCTTAGGCAGGGAGCGAGACTTGAACTTATAGATGCTCAAGTTAAAACAGGAGGAAAAACGTGGCAAAAAGAGGTGGTTTCGGCGGAGGAATGCCGGGAAACATGAACAATCTGATGAAGCAGGCACAGCGTATGCAGCGTCAGATGGAGGAACAGCAGAAAGCTCTTCAGGAAAAAGAGTTCGTGGCGACAGCCGGTGGCGGAGTTGTATCTGCATCCGTAAACGGAAAGAAAGAGATCATAAAGCTGACCATTGATCCGGAAGTAGTAGATCCGGATGATGTTGAGACACTTGAGGATCTTGTTGTCGCAGCCTTAAATGAAGCTTTCAAGAAGGTCGATGAAGAACAGGCCAGTCTGGTCGGCAAAATGACCGGCGGCATGGGAGGCCTCGGCAGTGGACTATTTTAGTGGTTACATCCGTGATCTGGTCGAGCAGCTTTCACAACTTCCGGGTATCGGAGCCAAAACGGCACAGCGCCTGGCTTTCTATATTGTAAGTCAGCCGGAAGAGAGGGCAAAGCATCTGGCGAACAGCATATTGGAAGCAAGAAAAAATGTGCGGTACTGTAAAGTGTGCTGTACACTTACTGATGCAGAAGTATGTCCGATATGCAGTAATCCCAGAAGAGACAAACATATCATAATGGTCGTCGAGACACCACGGGATCTTGCGGCATATGAAAAGACCGGAAAGTATGAGGGAACCTACCATGTACTGCACGGTGCCATTTCACCCATGCTTGGGATCGGACCGGATGAAATCCGGCTGAAAGAATTGATGACAAGGCTGACGGGAGATGTCAGGGAGGTCATTATCGCGACAAACTCATCCCTGGAGGGTGAGACGACGGCCATGTATATCAGCAAAATCGTAAAACCGACAGGAATCAAGGTCACGAGAATTGCAAGCGGTGTGCCTGTCGGAGGAGATTTGGAGAACATAGACGAAGTGACTTTGCTCAGAGCGCTTGAAGGGAGAACACAATTATGAATAAAAAGGAATTGCAGATCGTTGCCAATGAAGTTCGTAAGGGCATAATCATTGGCGTATATAACGCGAAATCCGGACATCCGGGCGGTTCTCTTTCAGCAACAGAATGCTTAGTTTATCTGTATTTCAATGAGATGAACATTGATCCTCAAAATCCTGATATGGAAGACCGGGACAGATTTGTCCTCTCCAAAGGACATGCTGCGCCGGGACTGTATTCCACACTTGCGGCCAGGGGGTATTTCCCGATGAAGGAGATGGAGAATCTGAGACATATAGGTTCCGTTCTCCAGGGACATCCTACGATTGAGGTACCTGGCGTAGATATGTCTACCGGCTCTCTCGGACAGGGTGTTTCCGCAGCTGTCGGTATGGCACTTGGCGCCAGAGTAGACGGGAAGGGGTATCGGACCTACGCAATGCTGGGAGACGGTGAGCTGGAAGAAGGTCAGGTATGGGAAGCTGCCATGCTGGCCGGAAACAGAAAACTTGATAATCTGTGTCTTATCGTTGACAATAACAATCTTCAGATTGATGGAACACTGGAAGAAGTTAATGCTCCGTACCCGATCGATCAGAAATTTGCCGCTTTTAATTTCCATGTAATTAATGTAGAGGACGGAAATGATTTCGATCAGCTCGATGCAGCATTCAGGGAAGCACGGGAAACAAAGGGGAAGCCATCTGTTATTATCATGAAAACAGTGAAAGGCAAAGGCGTTTCCTACATGGAGAATGCCGTTGGCTGGCACGGACAGGCTCCGAAAGAAGACTTGTATAAGGTTGCAATGGATGAACTTACAAAGGCAGGAGAAGAGTTATGTCAGAAATAAAGAAGATCGCTACACGCGTCAGTTACGGAAATGCGCTTGCAGAGCTCGGCGAAATTCATAAAGATATCTGCGTATTGGATGCAGACCTGGCTGCCTCTACCCAGACTGCAATATTCGGGAAACGTTTTCCGGAGCGCTTTTTTGATGTGGGCATTCAGGAAGGAAATATGGTAGGTGTCGCTGCCGGACTGGCTACAACGGGAAAAACTGTATTCTGCAGTTCGTTCGCTATGTTCGCTACCGGACGAGCTTATGAAATTATACGTAATTCTGTAGCATATCCGAGATTGAATGTTAAAGTCTGTGCATCCCATGCGGGTGTCTCTGTCGGAGAAGACGGCGCGACACATCAGTGTATTGAGGACATTGCACTGATGAGAGTACTGCCGAATATGATCATTATTCAGCCGTCAGATGATATAGAGACCAGGGAGGCAGTGAAAGCCGCCTATGAGCATAAGGGTCCGGTCTATCTCAGACTGGCTCGTCTTGCGTCTCCGGTCTTTAATACGGGTGATGATTATAAATTTGAGCTTGGCAAGGGCGTTACCCTCAGAGAAGGATCTGATGTCACATTGGTCGCAACGGGTCTGCCGGTCTCTGCTACTCTCGAGGCAGCGGATCTGCTGGCAGCCTGCGGAATAAGTGCCCGGGTAATCAATATCCATACTATTAAACCGATTGACAGAGAAATCCTTGTCAAAGCAGCTCGTGAGACCGGAAAAATCGTTACGATCGAAGAACATTCCGTAATCGGCGGACTTGGCGGTGCTGTATGTGAGGCGATTACTGAAGAGTGTCCGGTTCCGGTCTGCAGGATAGGCATACAGGATCATTTCGGTGTGTCAGGACCTGCGCTTGATTTATATAAGTTGTACGGACTTGACGCGGAAGGCATTTCAAAGCGTGTAAAGGAATTCGTTGAGACAAGATAACTGTACCGTTATACAGTCATTATGCGAGGATTATTTAATAGATTAATTGAATGGATCGTACACATCCCGGATGTTTTCCGTAAGGCAGATGCGGAAGAGGATGAGTTCGGTACAAGGCTGAGAAAGCACAAGAGGGTCGCGTATATACGTACGGCCCTTTTTGTCGTGGTCCTGATTGCCACAGTCTTTTTGATCCGCTACATTTTTGTGCACTGGACTTTTAAATCTTACAGGGTGATCGAGTCTGAAGAAGTGTATGACAGTGTGTCGGAATACAGGGAAGTGAACGGGAAAATTCTTCGCTACTCCCCCGATGGAGCAGTCTTAATGAAATCGAACATGAAGGAGGAAATCTGGAACGAATCCTTTAATCTGACACAGCCGGTCGTCGAAACTTCCGGCAGCGTGATCGGTATCTATGACAAACGCGGGACGGAAATTCATGTTTATAATATGGAGGGGAAACTGGGTGATTTCGTGACGAACAGTCCCATTCTCTTTGCCAGAGTCTCTGAATGCGGCAATGTAGTCGCTGCCGTCGAGGACGGGCAGGGAACAGAAATCGTATATTATACCAGTGAAGGCGAGGAGATCGCCGTAATATCTCCTTCGGCTGTTAAGTATGGATATCCTGTTTCCGTGAGCGTTTCCGGACGAGGAGATATGCTTGCTGTATCCTATATCACAGCGGATAACGGGGTGATCGGTTCACGTCTGGCCTTTTATAATTTCGGCTCTGCAGGCAGTGATAAAGAGGATCATCTGGTTGCAAGCGAGGATTTTGCAGGAACAATAATCCCGGAAATTCGGTATTTCGGGGGCAGTGAGCTGATTGCTTTTACAGATAACGGTTTTATCGTCTACAAAGGATCTGCGCCCAAAAGGCGTGAAACGGTACAGTTCGACGATGAGATCGTGTCGCTCTTTTATGATGAATCCAGACTAGCCTTTGTATTTCGATGTGATGAAATCGCTCACAGATATTCTATGAATGTCTATCGACACAGCGGAAAATTGATCAAATCGGAATATGTTGATATTATCTACGATAAAGGTCATTTCAGCGGGAAAGAAATAATTTTCTGTAACAGTAACGAGATGGCGGTTTATACGCATAACGGAAATCTCCGCTTTAATGGAGCACTGAACGAAGGCATACTCTCTGATGTTATAAAAATCGGTATTAATCGATATTTTGTGGTGAGCGATACAACGGCAGAGCTGATAAAACTGAGATGAGCGAAGATGATCACGATGGGGCTGTCGCATTAAGCATTAT
>DMAZ01000266.1:0-6542 GCA_003446335.1 Lachnospiraceae bacterium
TGGCCTGCTATGACGGCAATGGATCGAACTTCGGTACACACCCTCAGAATGTACTTCGCGGAATGATCTATGACTCAAAAACATGGGAGTATCCTTATCTCTATAACCTGATCGACCAGTACCGCAGTCTTGAAAAATACAATAACGGTTATGCCTACAACATGATGTTCGTAGGACCGGGCTGGATGAATAAAATGGGAAGGTGGGAAGCACCGTATGAACTGCTCGTAAAATCTTATTCAGACGGATGCAGATATTACGGTGACCTCAAAAAAGAGGGAAAGCTCATAGATCTCACCATGTCTGAATTTGCCGATTACTACCGGGAAAAGAAATCCTACACCGAGCCGGAATGTGCCCTGTGGAGAGATATCCTGTATGGTTCTGACAAGCAGCTCTTCTGGTACTGCGACCCCTATATGCGCGCAGGTGTCAACATGGATCAGGGCGGCGCCATCTTCGATCTTCGTCCCTATGCCGCAAAACTCAACTGGCCTGTCGGTATCGGTACAAAGCACATTCAGGATGCGTCCTACCCCTTCCTCATCCAGGAGAAATACCGCGCGGGCTACTTTACTCACTATGCAGGGGAAGGCACGATCCGCAGCGCAAAAATCTGCCACGGAGGTGAGGAAGTCGATCTCTGCCTGACACGGACCCACGCTCACTTCTCAGAGGAAAAACTGACCGGTACAGACGGAAAATCCGTTCCCGGAGCAAGAAGGATCCTGACACTGGATCCTGTCGAGATCGAGTTCCACGATCTTACGATTACCCTGCAGACAGTCATGACTTTTGAAGAGGGATCGGGTGAGATCAAAATCGAGCGCAGGATCCTTTCGATGAGCGATCCGAATGCAGAGGTGGAAATCCGTGAATACATGGTGGCCTGCTACGGCACGACTGAATACACGGAGGACATGACCGGTATCACGCTTACCGTTACAGATTCCCACGGTAAGGATAAGAGCCTTCATTATGAGTATAAATGCCGTGAAATGTCCGAAAACGATGCAGAATGTGTCGAGGCCATCATACCGCAGATCGCAACGAAAGTCTCCATGCGGGCAACTGAGGGCTCTACAGGTATCATCCGGGAGGGATATGCGTTCTCACCGATGTTCACACTCGGCTTTAACAAAATCGTGAAGAATAAGGAGGTGTATGCGACATGGCTCAGGCTGGAAAAGGCAGATTAAATTACAGATGCCCGTCGTGCTTCATGCGGGATCTCGACATCGATATGTTCTATGACAGGGACAGGAAAGAGTATTACTGCCTCCGCTGCCAGTACACAGGCACCGAGGAAGAAGTTCTTCAGTGGAACGAGTTGGTCCGAAAGCGCTACAAGGTAATGGATCAGAGAATAACAAAATTTGACTTCGACTGATCTGTCTGAAAAGACAGTAAAACACAAGAAGGATCTGTTTTTGACTTCCCCGGAAGGAAGAAAAACAGATCCTTTTTTATTCCTTTTATAAGATCAGATATGCTCACCTTTCTTCAGTCTCGAGCACATCACCATCAGAATCCCATGTCCGACCGATATGTTGGCCGTATCCGACTCCCATGTATTACTCACACCGAGCGGAAAGGCATTGGTCAATGCCACCTTCTCACAGGTATACTTTGTGCCGGTGATCGTAACCTCTTCGCAGGTATCCGACAATGCAAAAACCGACAGTGACCAGCCATCCTTCCGGGGAAGTATAAGTTGACCGCAGCTAAAGATATACGTTTCTGTATCTTTCCCGATGAGGAGTGCACGTCCTCCGTGGGCAGCGATGAACGCGCCTGTCTGTATGTTCGAAAAGGTGTGATCCAGGCGGCCTCCGAAGGCACAGCACACCGCGATCTCCCGATATCCCAGATCCAGTGCGTGCCGGACAGCCAGCATCGTATCCGTATCGTCCTTTCTTGTCGGGAACCGCTCGATCGGAACGCCGCTGTCAGGCTGCGGGGCGGAATCAAAATCCCCGACGATCAGGTCGGGCTCAATATTCATTTTCTGCGCATACTGCCATCCACGGTCACAGGCGATCACATAGCGGACGCGCAAAAGAGAGTCCGGCAGTTCCGAGTAATCTCCTCCGGAAATAATTAAGCATGAACCTTCCATAATCTATCTCTCCGCTGTTCTTCCAATGATACACTCTATTATACCATATTTCAGAATGCGCTCTCTCGTCCGGCTGCAGTCCTGCCTGAATTTAATGAGTATTCCTCTGAATTCCGATTACTGTCCTGCCCATATCAAGGAACATTTCTCTGTCTCTCCGGATCGTCGAGCCCGTCGTCGTCAGCATGTTCCCGGTAATTGCAGAGCTCGCTCCGCTCTCAAAAGCTTTTCTGCCGTTCTCTCCCAGAAGCAGTCTTCCGGCCGCAATGCGGATATTACTCTCCGGATTTATGTAGCGGAATATTGCCACTGTCCTGAGTATTTCTTCTCTCGTCAGAGTCGGCAGATTCTCCAGCGGCGTTCCGGGTATGGGAAGCAATGAATTGATCGGGATCGATTTTATTTCGAGCTCGGACAGGTCAAATGCCATGTCGATCCGGTCATCCATACTCTCTCCCATCCCGATGATACCTCCCGAGCAAACGGTGAGTCCGGCTGCCCGGGCCCGCTTGATATTCGCAATCTTATCATCAAATGTATGCGTCGTGCAGACAGAAGGAAAAAACCTGCGTGATGTCTCAATATTATTATGATATCTCCTTACACCTGCTTCATACAGTCTGTCGAACTGCTCCTGCGTCAGAAATCCGAGAGAAGCGCAGAGGGATATTTTAAGCTCTCTGTGCAGTCTTTCGTATATTTCCACAATTTTTTCAAAATCAGCGCAGGATGGATGGTGACCGGAGATAACAATGGCGAATCTGTCAACGCCTTCCTTCTCATTGGCTTTCGCTTCGGCATATACGGTATCATAGTCAAGCAGACCGTACACCTCACAGGCCGTATGATTATGGGCAGACTGTGCACAGAACCGACAGTTCTCACTGCAGTTCCCGCTTTTTCCGGATATGATCGAGCACAGATCCACGCGGTCTCCGCTGAAATGTTTTCTGATCCTGTCAGCCCCTTCCGTAAGAGCATCCAGATCACAGGTCTTAAAGAACGCTCTGTCTTCATCTCTCTTCAGTCTTCTTCCGTCTATCACTTCTCCGGCGAGCGCCAGAACATCCACCATTTTTGTTTCTTCCATATTACCCTTCTTTTCTTTTTATCGAGAACAGAGAAATCACCAGAGAGAGTCCCATCCCGATCAGTGTAAGATACTGCAGGATGACTGCCGGAATTCCGACCGCCGCCAGAACCCCTCCGAAATATGTACCCGCCAGTCCAAAAAGACCGCCTACCATAACTGCTGCCAGCCATACGCCGGTCCTGACACCGGCCCCTGAGAAGGCATACACAGCGATCATGAGCGGGAATATAACGCCCGGCGTATAGATAGAATACGCTCCCGTAAGAAGACTCATGATGTCTCCTCTTCCCAGTAAGGCCAGGGCAAGTGCAAGACCTCCGATCACCATGACCGTTATTCTCACTCCCATGACACTTTCTTTCCTCAGGATATCCTTAACGAAAATCGTGGACGCATTTATGATGCAGGTATCCGTTGAGGAAAGTATGGCGGAAAGAAGACCGAATATCAGCAGTATCGTCACAAATCTCGGAAGCATGGAAGCAGCATACAGCAAAGCACCGCTGTCTCCCAGCTCTTCCGGCGTAACGTTGTATCGGATCCACATACCGATAAGCGTGATGACTGCTGAAAAAATCAGCAAGGCGATGCCTGATATGCGGGCTGATCTTCTGGCAATGTCTTTGTTCCCGGAAATGAAATTTCGGGACATAATGTCCGGCCCCAGAAAGTAGACGCCACCGATGACGAAGAACTGGGTGAAAAGATTTGCCGGTGTATAGTTTTCATTCAGAAGTTCAATGTTCCTTGCAACATCCGCAGTATTGCCGCCCTTCACAAAATACAGATAGCAGGCACATACGAAGACACCGAACAGGATCAGGATCAGCTGCAGTTTATCCGTCCGGACGACTGACATCTGACCGCCAATCGTCGTGTAGGCGATCACGATCAGGGAAACCATTATAAAGACCAGTCTGTCACTTTTTCCCAGCGCATAAGTGATCAGGCTGTTCATAGCGACCAGCTGCCCGGCGATGACGCCGATCCAGGAAATGACAATAATGAAAGCTATCAGCAGCTCCGCAGGTCTGCCTGCCGTTTTACCGGCCAGATCCGGCAATGTATCCGCATTTATCTCCCTGACTCTCCCGGATAGAAAGAAAGACTGGAGGATCAGTCCCAGAGCCCCGAAAGCAAGCCACCATATTCCGGGAAAACCGATTTTATATACCGTATCTGTGATGCCGATTGTGGTTGAAGCACCGACGACAGTTGCCATCAGGGTCATAACGACGGCAAAGGTTCCCTGGTTCTTCCCCGCCACAGAATAATCGGTAAAATTATGTATGCTCTTTATGTCAAGGATACCGATTACGATAAAGACGCACAGATATACAATTAAGGCAATAAAAAAGGTATTATTCATGATCATCCAGTCTCTCTTCCAAATAGTAAGTCACATGTCTCCGGTAACCAGGAAGCCATGTATAGTTATAACAGAGGACGGCGGGAATGTCAACCTTGCATTATATCAGGGTTGACATTCCCGCCGTCATAGTAATTTTCCTTCCGTAAAAACGTTACTGTTACCACCAGAGTGATAATCCGCCGATGATCTCGGCGATCACTCTGTTCCGCTGGGGACTCAGGCCATGGATACTCCGGAGCTTTTCTGCCCGTATCCCGATTCCGGCTATATAATTACTGTATTCGCCTGTTTCCAGATCTGATATGCCCTCCGTGAGAATACCGCAGACTTTCTCAGAACCTACATAAACGGAACTGTCTCTTCTTCTCTCAGTCTTCACCTGATAGAGCCGCTCGAGAACATCTGTCACCGTATCGGATATGAATGTGGTCACAGGAATATCCTTTTTCCGGATCATCTCCGGTTCCAGGATCACACTGAAATATATTCCGCCTTCCGGAGAGGAAAAGCTGCTTCCGCTATGTCCCCTGCCGGCCGTCTGCTGTCTGGCAACGAAGACCGTTCCGTGTGTCATACTGTCATTGCTGAATATCAGATTCCGTTTTGCCTCATTGTTCGTAGAATCGAGTGTATCGTAAACGAATACTTTTTCAGAGCAGATCTTTCCTCCTTCATCCGCATCACTGCCCGAATCCAGATACATACAGATCCCCGCTCTGGAGATGATGTCGCTGGTCTCTTCCAGCATATATCCACGATTGGTCACGGATTTGATCGGGTACCCGCTCTTTTTCAGTTCAGCAATGCTCTTCCATATGGCATTTCTTGAAACATTGCATTCTCCGGCCAGCATCTCTCCGGAAATATACGTACCTTTTCCCTTTTCCAGTGCTCTCAGCACTTTTTCCTTTGTATTCATCCGGGCAGCTCTTTCTTCACAGCTTTATTGACTGAGCCTGTACAGCTGTCATCGCTGCTGTATTGACAATGTCGCTGACGCTGCACCCGCGGGAAAGATCGTTGCAGGGTTTCTGAAGCCCCTGCAGGACCGCAAAGCACTCCGCACCCCCGATCCGCTGTGTGATCTTGTAGCCGATATTGCCGGCCTGAAGATCCGGGAAAATAAGGACATTGGCCCTTCCCGCAACCGGACTGCCCTTGGCCTTGCCGGCACCGATTTCAGGCACCAGAGCCGCATCGAACTGCATTTCACCGTCCAGAAGAAGATCCGGCGCAATTTTATGGGCGATCTCCACTGCTCTCTGCACTTTCGAAACAGACTCATGCTTTGCGCTTCCTTTCGTGGAGAATGACAGCATTGCCACACGGGGTTCCTCTATTCCGCAGAGTGTGCGCGCGGTATCCGCAGCAGCGACCGCAATATAAGCCAGTTCCTCTTCGCTCGGGCTGGGCACGACAACACAGTCAGCATAAACAAGAAGTCCATCCTCTCCCAGTCTCTTGTCCGGGCAGTCCATAAGGAAGCTCGAAGATACGATCTTCATATCCGGCTTTGTCTTGATGATCTGAAGAGCCGGACGCAGCATATCACCGGTCGTATGGACCGCTCCGGATACCAGACCGTCCGCATCCCCCATTTTGACCATCATAATGCCATAATACATCGGATCCAGAACAAGTCCTTCTGCCGCTTGAAGCGTAATGCCCTTCGCTTTTCTCAATTCGTAGAGCGCATGCACATAATCTGCGAACTTTTCGCTGCCTGTAGGATTTTCAATACGAATTCCGGTCAGATCAGCGCCGAGACGGTCCGCTTCCTTCTTAATCTCATCGGGATCTCCGATAAGAATCGGATCTGCCAGTTTTTCCGCAACAAGTTCAGCCGCAGCCTGAACAGTCCTCTCCTCGCATCCTTCCGGAAATACGATGGTCTTTCTGTCTGCGCGCGCCTTTTCCCTGACTCTTTCTATCATGCTCATCGCTTAATACCTCTCACA
>DMAZ01000266.1:6607-6879 GCA_003446335.1 Lachnospiraceae bacterium
AATACCTCTCACAGATTGAAACCTTTCCAGACGTTCTCCCCTGTATAAGTCCGTGCCGTACTCTCCCCCCGCAGTACCCTGAGAGTCGGAAGGGCAAGAGCTTCCTGCTCCATCTCGCCCGGATATACACTGATCGGGGCGATAAATCCGCATCGTTTCTCAATAATCTCTTCAATGTCCTTAAAACGCAGAAGGCCTCCGGTCAGCAAAATACCGTCTACCTTCCCGCAAAGGACCGTGCTCATCTCACCGATCATCTTGCAGATCTGATA
>DMAZ01000212.1 GCA_003446335.1 Lachnospiraceae bacterium
AACTAATCCAAACACATTTTATAAAGGAGCTCTCATGTATCTGGAAATCAAGGACCTGAAGAAAAGTTACGCAAGCGGGGAAAGCAGGATCATGGTATTAAAAGGCATATCTACGCATGTTAAACAGGGTAATATGTGTGTTATACAGGGACCCAGCGGCTCCGGGAAATCAACTTTTCTCAACTGTATCGGCGGCCTTGACCTGCCTGATTCCGGTTCGATCGTCATTGACGGTGATGAAATCGTCGGTCTCTCCCCGGATCGGCTCTCAGATTACCGACGTGACAAGCTGGGCTTTATTTTTCAGTTCTACAACCTGATTCCGAATCTCACAGTGAAGGAAAATATTGAAGTCTGCGGATACCTGACAAGCCACCCCCTTGACATGAATGAGCTCCTTGACGTTCTCGGCATGACCGATTATAAGAACAAATTTCCTTCCCAGCTCTCAGGCGGCCAACAGCAGCGATGCGCCATTGCGCGTGCCCTCATAAAAAACCCTAAACTGCTTCTGTGCGATGAGCCGACCGGGGCTCTCGATTCGACGACCTCGCGCAGTATTCTTATGCTGCTCGAAAAAGTTAATCAGACTTACGGAACAACCATGCTGATCGTCACTCATAATAACGCCATACGCCGGATGGTCCATCAGGTGATCGAAATCCGCGACGGGCTTATTTCAAAAGAGTATATCAATGAGGTTATCGTTCCCGCTGCCGATCTTGAGGATATCTGACATGAACACTATTTTGCGCAAACGAATCATTCGAAATCTTAAGGCTCACTTTTTGAGATACATCGCCCTGGGCCTTTTGATCTTCCTGGGTTCCTATATGATCGTGAGTCTTCTTGCCGCCGCGGAGAATATTATTCAGGGAACGAAGGAACACCGGCTCAAAAATCACATGGAAGACGGTCAGTTCACTACTTTTACCGCACTGTCCGAGAAGGAAGAAAAACTGATCCGGGATGAAGGCGTGACGCTCGAGCGGGCCTTTTACTTTGATGTGAATGCAGAAGACGGCAGTGTCATCCGCATTTTCAGGAATCGTACAGATATAAATCTTCTCGAATGTGATGAAGGCAGGCCGGCGGAGGTGTACGGCGAGGTAGCTCTGGAGAAACGTTACTGCGAACTGCATGATCTGTGCACAGGTGATTCCATTGTGATCGGCGGTCAGCTTTTTACGGTCACAGGGATAGGTACCGTCCCTGACTATGAATCTCCCATTGCGAAGATGAACGACAGTATTATAGATTCCTCCACCTTCGGTCTGGCATTTGTCATACCGGAACAGTATGAAAACATGCTTTCCGACGGAGCTGCACTAGAATCCGAGAATTTTGTCTATGCCTACCGGCTGAACGGAATCCTTTCACACGATGAGCTCAAGCATTTAATAGAAGAGTTCGACTTTAACTACAGAGATGTCGAGGATCCATGGTTCCGGGACTATATCAAAGAAAAGATGGGGGCCGGGGAAATGCTCCAGGATTTTCTCTCCTCGCCTCTGTTTGCAGATGATAAGGATGCCGCGGATCTTCGGGACATGCTGGATCCTAACATACACAATCTTCAGCAACTGGTCGCAGCTGAGGACAACATGCGTATCGGTACTGCCTCCGATGATGTGGAAATCAACAAAAGTTCCTGCTTTTTCGCGGGCATCATCGTATTTGCCCTGTTCTCATACTGTATCGCCGTTTTTGTCATTCATGAGATTGACGATGAAAGCGAAGTCATCGGTGCCCTCTATGCCCTCGGAGTTAAAAAACGGGAGCTGATCCGCCACTATACGTTCATGCCGATGATCATCACCTTTACAGGCGGTCTGATCGGAACTCTTGTCGGATACAGTCCGATCGGCTGTAACTATCAGATGCAGGACTCCTATCTGTACTTTTCAGTTCCGGCTATTAAAGTGAGTCTTTATCCATATATTCTTGTGTATGGTATTGTAGTCCCTCCGGTCATCTCTCTGCTTGTCAATTATTTCGTCATACGAAAGAGACTGTCACGACCGGTCCTCTCGCTTCTCCGACATGAAAGAAAGCGCGGAAAAGTGCGAAACATACGGCTCGATAAGTTCGGCTTTATCTCCCGCTTCCGAATCCGTCAGATGATCCTGGAATTCAGGAGTACCGTCACAGTTCTTGCAGGCCTTCTCGTCTCTCTCATGCTGATCTTTATCGGCATAGACTGCTGGGTCATGTGTACACATGTAAAGAATGACAATGTCGCGGATACACGTTTCGAATACATGTATACTTACAAATATCCCGAAAAGACCGTTCCGGAAGGCGGAGAGGAAGCCCTGGCTGTCACCCTCAGCAGAGAATCTTTCGGCTACGAGTTCGACGTTACACTTCTCGGAATAAATGAGGATACACCCTACTTTGACCTGTCGCTCAATACCAGCCGGAAAGATGTGTGTATCAGCTCGGCGATGGCTCAGAAATTCGGTTATTCCGTCGGAGATGAAATTGTCCTGGAAGACCGGGAGAATGAACAGCTTTATGCTTTCCGGGTGAGCAGCATCACACAATACTCACCGGGATTCTTCGCTTTCATGGACCTTAAGACCATGAGGGATATGTTCGGCTATGATAAGGATTACTACAATGTCGTATTTGCCGATCACGCACTTAATATTCCGTCCGGAAGGCTCTATTCGAGTCTTGATAAGCAGAAGGTAATTGCGTCGGCAGATGTATTTGTCGAGCTCATGTACTCCATGATCTACATCATGTGCGGAATCTCAGCCGTCATCTTCATCATCGTCATGTATCTTATGCTGGGCGTCATGGTCGACAACTCATCCTACGACATCTCTCTGATGAAGATATTCGGATACAGGCGTTCAGAGATCAAAAAACTCTACCTCAACGGCAATTTTTATATCGTGGCAGTCGGCAGCCTGATCATCCTCCCGCTGGCCAAGCTATTCATTGATACGCTGTATCCCTACTTCATCTCCAATGTGACCTGTGCAATGGATCTGAGCATGACACCTATGGTCTATGTCGTATTATATCTTCTGATCCTGGCTGTCTATCTGATCATAAGTTTCTTCCTGAACAGAAAAATCGATGCGATCAGCATTCAGGAGGTATTAAAGAACAGAGAGTAAGCAGGACCTGCATACACGCAAAACATTTAACACATTTAATGAGGGGCTGCCGCACGAAGTATCGTACAGCAGCCCCCACTGTTTTAAGTCATGAAAGTCTCAGCGCTCCCGCCTCACCGGGAATCATTCCGGCTTAGCCCATCCGTATGTTGCACGGACTGCCTGATTCCATCCTTTCACCTGACATGTTCTCTCCTTTTCATCCATTTCCGGAACAAATTCCCTGTCGACCGCCCAGTTGCGGATGACCTCTTCCTTGCTCTTCCAGTATCCGACAGCCAGTCCTGCCAGATAGGCAGCTCCCATAGCGGTGGTCTCGACACACTGCGGACGTCTTACCGGAGCGTTGATCAGATCCGCCTGGAACTGCATCAGGAAGTTGTTCTTGCACGCACCGCCGTCAACTTTCAGTGCAGACAGATAAATGCCGGAATCTTTCTCCATTGCACCCAGTACATCATTGACCTGGAAAGCAAGAGATTCCAGAGTCGCGCGAATGATATGGTTCTTGTTGACACCGCGTGTCAGTCCTGTGATCACACCGCGGGCATAAGGATCCCAATGAGGCGCGCCGAGGCCGGTAAAGGCCGGTACGACGTAGCAGCCGTTCGTGTCCTTCACCTTCATGGCAAAGTACTCGGAATCACGTGCGTCCTCGATGACCTTCAGCTCGTCACGAAGCCACTGAATTGCCGCTCCTGCGACATAAACGGAACCTTCCAGTGCGTAATTGACCTTTCCGTCAATCCCCCAGGCAATGGTTGTAAGAAGACCGTTTTTCGAGAAGATAGGCTTTTCACCGGTATTCATCAGCATGAAGCAGCCGGTTCCGTATGTGTTTTTGGCTTCTCCCGCATTAAAGCATGTCTGACCGAACAGGGCCGCCTGCTGGTCTCCTGCCACACCCGCGATCGGAATAGCATCACCGAAAAGAATCTCATCCGTATTTCCGAACAGGCCGGAGGATGGAACAGCTTCCGGCAGCATGCAGCGCGGAATATTCAGCTCTTCCAGGATCTCATCATCCCAGTCGAGCAGATTGATATTGAAAAGCATCGTCCTTGAAGCGTTGGAGTAATCGGTCTTATGGATCTTCCCGTAGGAGAGCTTCCACATGAGCCATGTATCCACCGTACCGAAGAGCAGGTCGCCCTTCTCGGCTTTTTCCCTCGCGCCCTCGACATTTTCGAGGATCCAATGAAGTTTCGTAGCGGAAAAATAGGGGTCTATGATAAGGCCTGTCTTTTCACGGAACTTCTCAGTGAGTCCTTTCGCCTTCAGAGATTCCGCGTAATCCGCTGTACGGCGGCACTGCCAGACGATCGCATTGCAGATCGGTTCTCCCGTCACTCGATCCCAGACGATCGTAGTCTCACGCTGGTTGGTGATACCGATTGCAACGATATCTTCCGCATCCGCACCGACTTTCTGCATGGCATCCTGCGCGACCAGATATTGAGTCGACCAGATTTCGTTGGCATCATGCTCCACCCAGCCCGGTTTCGGGAAGATCTGTGTGAATTCTTTCTGAGATACGCTGCACATCTCTCCTTTTTCATTGAAAAGAATACAGCGATTGCTTGTGGTTCCGGCATCTAGTGCCATGATATATTTAGCCATATTTTCTCCTCCGGAAAACAATTTATTCTTTCTTCTTGAATTATATCATCTGGAAAGAAGCCTGGGAATGTAATTTCAGAATCAGTCAAAATACCTCCTGATCACCTCCACGATTCCATCGTGGTCGTTATCAGCGACAATGTCATCACACACATTTTTTACATTTTCGTTGGCATTCCCCATAGCCACTGCAAGCCCGGCCGCCCGCAGTACATCAAGATCATTGTCGGAATCTCCGACAGCGATCGTCTCCTCGACCGGTATTCCCAGATGTTCGCACAGCCTCATGAGCCCTGATGCTTTTGAAACGCCCTGTGGTGTTATCTCCAACGATGTGGTCTCGCAATCCGCCAGCACGAGACCGAGAGGGGCCAGACGCGCACGGGTCATCTCCCTGGTTTCCGGATCCCTGTGATAGATGCAGAGCTTCAGGCTCTGATCCGGATGTGATTTTAAAAACTCTTTTATATCCGGCACCGCCGTTGCGACCCTGTCATACAAAGGCTGATAAATACCCATCTGAAAAACAGAAACATCCCGCATATCTTCACTCTGAGCCACAGATGCACTTTGCGTAAGCAGGTACGGCATGGCCCTGACCGCCTCTGCCGCTTCCAGGCACTCCATCAGACAGCCATCATCCAGTAATGTCCTGTCGATTGCCTTCTCTTCGGTAAAATCATAGACACAGCCGCCGCTGTTCAGAATACCGTACGGAATTCCTTTTAATTCTGCGGCGTTATCCGCAAGCTCCGCGATGCCCCGGCCTGTACAGAGTGAAACTGCGATGCCTTTTGCGACCAGCTCATCAATAGCTTTCATCGTGACCGGTGAAATTTCCTTTCGACTGTTGAGAAGAGTTCCGTCCATATCGAGTGCAAGTAATCTGTACATATATATTCTCTCCTTGCTCTTATTATGTTACATACTCCCACCGCTGTCATGAATGGGGTATTTTTACTTTTCCAGATCAGATCTGTCTCTTACCAAAACTGCTTACACGTCAATACCTTTACAATCTAATTCTGAAAATAACTGCTTCTATATTGATGATATTTCCTTATTCCGGGCAAAGTAAAGCAAAATTTACTGCTTATTTCGATTGTGCTATAATGATGCCCTGACAAAAAATACGGAGGACTTGGTATGGAAAAATACAGACGGATCATTTCTGAAATACGTCCTGCAGACCGGGCCGCGATGAACGAGGCAGGCCGGTATATAGACGGGCTGATCAAGCCCATGGGAAGTCTCGGAAAACTGGAGACACTGGCTGTTGATATAGCCGGAATCAAAGGCAGGACCCGCGGCATCTCGGTAAAGAAGCGTTCTGTCATCGTCATGTGCGCCGATAACGGGGTGTATGAGGAAAATGTTGCCTCCGCACCTCAGGAAGTCACCGTTCTCATGGCCCATGCGATGGCACAGGGGAAAAGCGGAATGACCGTACTGGCAGAAGAGGCCGGCTCTGACTTCATTCTCATAGATATCGGTATAAATACAGACAAGAAAATCCCCGGTCTCATTGACCGAAAGATTGCAAAAGGCACGAACAACTTTACGAAAGGTCCTGCCATGACACGAAATATGTGTGTTCGGGCAATCGAGACCGGTATTGAAACAGTAGAGTTTTTAAAAGCAAAAGGCTATGAACTTCTCGGGACCGGTGAACTCGGTATGGGTAACACGACCTCCAGTGCCTGTGTTCTTATGGGACTCACCGGAATCAGGGCTGATCAGGCTGTGGGCAGGGGAGCAGGACTCACGAAAGAAGCCTGGGCGCACAAGAAAGATGTCGTACGCTGCGCTCTCGATGTGAACAGACCGGATCCGGGCGATCCGGTCGATGTCCTTTCCAAAGTCGGTGGTCTTGACATTGCCGGGCTTGTGGGTGTCTATCTAGGTGCCGCCCGTTACCGAATTCCGGTCGTGATCGACGGTTTTATCTCGGCTGTGGCTGCACTTGCTGCCAGCCGTCTCTGTCCGGATACGACTGACTTCATGATTCCTTCTCACTGTTCTGAAGAGCCGGGATTTCTGTATGCAATGAAAGCACTCGGGAAAGAGCCCATGCTGTTCATGAACATGCGGCTCGGAGAAGGAAGCGGATGTCCGCTGGCTTTCCATCTGATCGATGCTGCGCTGGCTATGGTCGACGGCATGGCAACATTCGGGGAAGCTTCCATCGATGAGAAACAGCTTGTAGATATCCGCGAAAAATAGAATCAGGCAGTATACCTCAGCAGAAAATGAAGGAGCTGTCACACTAAGCTTTACGCCGCTATATATAGCAGACGGTATTTGCAAATATCTGCTATATATCGGACGTATTGTCTTGTGTGACAGCCCCTCTTCTGAACTCTTCCAAATTAAAGGAGATAAATACCGTTCTCTCTCTTTTCTACGACCTTTCCGACAACAGATATCTCCGTATCCATCCCCGAGCTCTTAAGCTCTCTGTAGAAACTCAGAGCCTCATCTTCCGGAACTGAGAAAAGAAGTCCGCCCGATGACTGAGGATCATAGAGCAGATCATATATGAACTGTTCCACAGCCCCCTTCTCGACATATTTGCCGGTATGCTTCATATTGGAGTATGTCCCTGCCGGTATAAGACCCATTTTGGCATACTCCGCAGCTCCATCCATGAATGCGATGTCATCAGTATGAATCTCAAAGGATACTCCTCTGCTCGCTGTCACCATCTCGGCACAGTGTCCCAGGAAACCAAAACCGGTAATGTCGGTACATGCATGAATTGTGTATTTCTCCGATACTCTTTTGGCCGTCTTATTCAGATATGCCATGACTTTCTGAACACAGTTTATTTCAGAATCCGAGGCAATGCCTCCTTTGATCGCGGTATTGATCACCCCGCTGCCAAGCTGCTTCGTAAGGATCAGTACATCTCCGGGCCGGCATCCATAGTTCTTATATATCTTATTCGGATGTACAAGGCCGGATACGCACAACCCGTACTTGGGCTCATCATCCTGAACAGAATGTCCTCCTACCAGGATCGCTCCCGCTTCCTTTACCTTGTCAGCTCCTCCCGCCATGATCTCAGCAAGAATTTCCGGCTGCAGACAGTTCGGGAAACATACAATATTGAGTGCCACGACAGGCTCACCGCCCATCGCCCACACATCACTCAGGGCATTGGCCGCTGCGATCTGGCCGAACATATATGGTTCATCCACAATTGGGGTGAAGAAATCCACCGTCTGGATCATTGCAACATCGTCACTGACTTTATATACAGCGGCATCATCGGAAGTGCCCAGCCCGACAAGCAGATTGTCGTCATTAAATCTAGGTAACTTACTCAGAACCTGAGCAAGGGTCTCCGGACCTATTTTGGCCGCTCACCCGGATGTCTTTGCATACTGCGTAAGTCTTATCTTTTCCGCCATGACGTTCACCTCCTTTCAAAAAATACCGCAGGTATCAACTTTAAATCATATCATTCTCCGGCAATCCGGTAAACGATTATTTGGGAAACGCGGTAAGCATAATTCTTCTTATTCCACATTTTTTTAATGAAAAGGGCATCTAAATCTCCGTCCCCTGACTGCATTACCGGAAAAAAACTCCATTATTGCATTACCGTCTTTTTCACAAATATACCGTTGAAAAACAGTAATTTTTAAACATATTCACAACATTTCAGTTTTTATTATTAAATATACTGATTAAATTTTATTATATTTTAACACATATAGTTGCTTATTTTCCCTAATAAGCATAAAATAGTTTCAATACATACTTTCAGAAATCAAAAGGTAAACAATCGATTTATCGATATTTATTTACTGTTTTCTGTCTTTTTTCATGGGAGGACTATGCTATGATTTATGCTGTACCAATAATTGCCGTCTGTGCACTACTATTTGCGGTATACCTTGCCTCTTCTGTAAAAAAGGAGGATGAAGGTACCGACCGAATGAAGGAAATTGCCGGAGCCATTCGCGAAGGCGCTAATGCTTTCCTTTTCTCCGAGTATAAAGTACTTGTTATTTTTGCCGCTGTTCTGTTCGTCGTCATCGGCATAGGGATCGGGAACTGGAGCACGGCGGTCTGTTTCCTGTTCGGAGCAGTTTTCTCAACGCTGGCCGGATTTTTCGGAATGCGTATCGCGACAGATGCCAATGTCCGTACAGCGAATGCAGCCCGGACATCCGGCATGTCCAAGGCTCTTACCGTCGCTTATCACGGCGGTGCAGTCATGGGATTCTCCGTAGTCGGACTCGGTCTTCTGGGCGTAAGCGTAATTTATCTGATCACAGGTAATGCGGATGTCCTCTTCGGCTACAGTCTCGGAGCCTCCTCCGTAGCTCTTTTCGCCCGTGTCGGCGGCGGTATCTACACGAAAGCCGCAGACGTAGGCGCTGACCTTGTCGGTAAGGTTGAAAACAACATTCCGGAGGATGACCCGAGAAATCCTGCAGTTATCGCGGATAACGTCGGTGACAACGTCGGCGACGTTGCCGGAATGGGCGCGGATCTTTTCGAATCCTACGTAGGTGCTGTCGTTTCCGCCATCACACTCGGCATTCTTGCCTATGACAGAGCCGGAGCCATCTATCCTCTTCTGCTCGCTGCGGTCGGCATCATCGCTTCCATGATCGGAACTTTCTTCGTCAAGGGCGATGAGAACGGCAATCCGCAGGCAGCCCTCAACAGGGGCAGTTATGTGGCCTATATCATTACGATCATCTTTTCTCTTGTCGGAAGCAACATGATACTCGGTTCCATGAAGCCGGCATTTGCCGTAATCTTCGGTCTGGCCGTCGGATTCATCATCGGTCAGGCGACTGAAATGTTCACATCAGACCGCTATGCTTCCGTTAAGAAAATCGCCGAACAGTCTCAGACCGGTTCGGGTACCAATATCATTTCCGGTCTCGCTGTCGGTATGAAATCTACAGTCATCCCGATTGTATGTATCTGTATCGGCATTATGGGAGCTTATCTTATCGCAGGACTTTACGGTATCGCGCTCGCCGCTGTCGGTATGCTTGCAACAACAGGGAGCACGATCGCAGTCGATGCTTACGGTCCGATCGCCGATAACGCAGGCGGTATCGCAGAGATGTCCGGTCTGGAAGAAAGTGTAAGAAACATTACGGATAAGCTTGACTCCGTCGGAAATACGACAGCTGCCATCGGTAAGGGATTCGCCATCGGATCCGCCGCTCTGACAGCGCTCGCTCTGTTCGTTTCCTACGCGCAGGCCGTATCCCTGGAAGCGATTGACATTATGGCGCCGAAGGTCATTGTCGGTCTCTTCATCGGCGGTATGCTGACCTTCCTCTTCTCAGCGATCACGATGGAATCCGTTTCAAAAGCGGCCTACAGTATGATCGAGGAAGTTCGCCGTCAGTTCCGTGAAGATCCGGGCATCCTGAAAGGCACAAGCCGTCCGGACTACAAGACCTGCGTAGGAATCTCCACAATTGCGGCTCTTCGCGAAATGATCATCCCCGGTATCATCGCAGCCGCTGCACCGATCGTTATCGGCCTGCTTCTCGGAACAGAGGCTCTGGGCGGCCTGCTCGCCGGAGCGCTTGTAACAGGTGTTCTTCTCGCGATCTTCATGTCTAACTCCGGCGGCGCATGGGACAACGCGAAGAAATATATTGAAGGCGGACACTACGGCGGCAAGGGTTCCGAAGCTCATCACGCGGCTGTCGTAGGTGATACGGTAGGTGATCCGTT
>DMAZ01000070.1 GCA_003446335.1 Lachnospiraceae bacterium
TCATAAGATAACTTTCAATCTCCCAACAGAAGGAAGCGGCAAATTCCGCGACCAGAAAAGACAGTGCACATTGGTATACCGCTTTCCACAGGCTGAAATCACAAGTGACATAGATGAATGTATACATTGAGAGGACTGCTACCGCCATGCAAGGGACCCAGAAAATAACAGGAACATGACCCGTCAGAACAAGAAAGACGCACTGAAAGACAAGAAAGACAAAAGAGGCCAGGATCAAGTGCAGCCTGGTCTCACGCCTCGGAAAACAAAGACAGCATGTAAGGCATGCTCCCCACTCGGCAATTGCGGTATATAACCTGGGTATATCTTCATAATTCATTCTGAGTCTCCACGTCTTGACGGATCGTTTTTGCGGTCATACGGAACTGCCAATATACTCCGACATAGCCATCATGAATTCCGCTTTGCGGGCTCGACTTATGAGCAGCTTCTGTCCGCCGATCAGGCAGCATCCGTCCTGGACGCCCTCCACATGTTTCATATTTACAAGATACCCTTTATTACTCCGAAAAAAACCCAGCGGAGCCAGTTCTTCCTCCGCGGAAGACATCTTGGTCCGAATACGGTAATCCCCCTTTGTCGTATGATAGACCAGATTATGTCCCTCACTCTCTGCGTACAAAATATCGTCGACCCGGATCTTCCGTATCCCCTGAGAATAATTCAATGTAATCGTGCTATTCTTCTCTGTGGGAATACGGCCGATCGCCCGCTCCAGCTTTCTCTCAAAAGAGAAATAGCTGACGGGCTTGACAATATAATCGAGCGCATCGACCTCATATCCCCGAATCGCGTAATCCACCCTGTTGGTGATGAACATGATGATAACATCTCTGTCAACTTTGCGTATTTCTTCCGCCGCTGACATGCCATCCATAAATCTCATCTGGATATCCATCAGGATTATGTCAAAATCTCCGCTGTAGCCGTGTACGATCTCATCACCGTCATGGAATCTGACTGCTCTGATGATCGTATTTTTCTCCATGGCATACTGCTTTACGAACTCGGACAACTGTTCTGCATATATGTCTTCATCTTCAACAATTGCTATTCTGATCACTTTACACCTCCGGTGACTGGATCATTTTGATCAAGACAGTGCGTTCAATATGAAGCGGGATAGTATTTCTTATTCGTCCCAGCCGTCATAAAACCTGACATTCACACCGATATTCCTGGCTATTTCGCCTTCTTTCAGTTCAAGGTCTTCCAGATCGGATACCGGGGGAAAAACGGGTATATCTTCCTCAAGTTCAAGACGGATCCAATCCGCTTCCGCTTCGATCGCATTGCGGATGGCATCGTCCAGACTGTAACCGCTCACCTCACAGCAAGCCAGGTCGACAAATTTTCCGTCGTATCCTCCTTCCGAATTTTTCTTAAAAATAGCGGGATAAGTAAATTTCATAACATTCTCCTGTACGATAAAGCGGATGTTCAAGATCCGCTGTGTTCAATACTCTTTTTTTATGGTTTTATTTTATCATATAATTATTCCCGTTACTAATGAATCGACATAAAAAGAGACGGGATCCTGCTCCCGTCTCTGATCACATGGAAAACAGGTCGAGTACCATCTGGGCCGTCTCGACCATGGAAGTTCCGGTGTCCATCGCTGTTTTCTGCAGATATCGGTGTGCCTCCGGTTCTGTCATGTTATTACGGTTCATAAGAAGTTTTTTCGCGTTCTCTATATCCTGCCTGTCCTTCGCAGACCGCACCCCCGGCCGCTTGTTCTTTTTTCTGATCCGGACTTCAATGGTCCGCTGCATCATGGCGACCGTCTCGGTCAGATCTCTCACTTTCACAGGCAGCGGGAGACATACTATATCATTTTCTCTCAGATCGGGCAGAATAGATTCCCTCGCCATAAGAAGCATCTGGAAATCCGAAGGCATATTGTCCCGTATCTCCGTATACAACATATCCGCCATCTGATAGCCGCAGATCACGATCCCGCCCTTAAGGCTGTCAATAAGACCGATCGCCTGCAGGCCGGTACTGCACACAGCGGTCACCGTAAAACCATTCCGCACCAGAACATTGCGAATGTTCTTTGCGTCTTCTATTTTACGAAAAACCACAATTATGTTAACCACTTAAGCTCCTTTCGGAACAATCAGATTTTGTTCAGATATTGTTCCAGCTCCCACCCTGTGATCTGGGCAGAATACTGACTCCACTCCTTTTTCCTCGCCTCAACATACTTGCCGGAAATATGTTTTCCAAGAACGCTCTTTATAAATTCATCCTTCTCAAACTCAGAAAGGGCTTCGAACAAATTCCCGGGGAGCTGTTCAATATTCCTCTCTCTGCGCTCCGTATCCGTAAATTCTGCTACATTTCCCTTTATCGGAGCCGGCGGTTCGATCTTGTTCCGGATTCCCCACAGTCCGGCACTGAGGCACACGGCGAGCGCCAGGTAAGGATTGGCCGCCGGATCCGGACTTCTGAGTTCAATGCGCTTTCCTTCATCCGCATCCGCGTAAGGAATCCTGATGAGCGGAGATCTGTTCTGTGTCCCCCAGGAGATATAGACCGGTGCCTCATAACCGGGCGTCAGCCTCTTATAGGAGTTGACGATCGGATTCAATATGGCACTCATGCCTTTTATGTGCTGCATGATCCCGCCGATAAAATAGATCCCCTCTTCAGACAGAGCTGTCGGATCCTCCCTGTTGACAAATACATTTTTTCCGTCCTTATGGAGAGAGAAGTTCAGATGCATACCGGATCCGTCTACACCGACATTGGGTTTTGGCATGAAAGTGGCATGAAGACCATGCTGCCTTGCGATCGTACGGACCGCAAGCTTAAAAGTCATAATATTATCGGCTGTTTTCAATGCCTCATCGTAATGAAAATCGATCTCATGCTGACCCGGTGCACCCTCATGATGGCTCGTCTCAATTTCAAATCCCATATCCTCCAGCGTCAGTACAATATCACGGCGCGCATTCTCTCCGAAATCGATCGGTCCGAGATCGAAATAACCGGCCTGCTCACTGGTATCCGTCGTCGGATTGGCGGCGTCGTCCGTCTGAAAAAGAAAGAATTCGCATTCAGTACCGACATTGAAGGTGTAACCTTCCTTTCCGGCTTCCTCAACGACCTTCTTGAGAATATGGCGGGGATCACCTTCGAAAGGAGTCTTATCTGTCTTATATACATCACAGATCATACGCGCCACTTTCCCCTGCTGCGGTCTCCACGGAAATATAGTAAATGTATCCAGGTCCGGCACAAGAAACATATCGGACTCCTCAATGCGTACGAAACCTTCGATCGAAGATCCGTCGAACATGATCTTTCCGCTGAGTGCTTTAAGCAGCTGTGAGGGAGTGATCGCAATATTTTTCAGAGTTCCGAACAGATCAGTGAACTGAAGTCGGATGAATGCAACATCTTCATCTCTGACCATGTTTATAATGTCTTTAGGGGTATAGTGGCTCATAGTTTTTCCTCCTCGTGTGCTTAGTTTTAAGGCAAAGCACCTCTCCTTTTTCTGTTTTATTCTTCAAAAAAAGGCGCCCGGAACGACAGTCCCGAACGCCCTTGTTCGCGATTTATGATACGCTGAAGCGTCATATATGTCAAGTTCTCAGGCATCTGACACGCCATGAAAAGTCACTCGGTCTTACCGGATTGGTCTCTCCCGTCATGCTCACTCCATCGGAACTCTGAATCGGTAAGTGCCGGATATCAATTCGTATACCGCGCACGTCTGTCCGTTCCGCTTCTCCGTTCCCGTATATTCAGCACCTCTCGGCACACGCATGGAATCGGCCTGTTCTTTGCTGATGGGGAGATACAGCGTCGCAGCAGCATTTGCAGGAACTTCACAGGTATAACTCCGGATTTTTCCCCCGGAGGCATCCCAGCCGCTGCGGATCGTTCCGGCCATCGACTCATACGAGGCTTTTACGCTCGTCAACGTTCTTCCGGAATCCACCGCAGGCTGAAGAATTATATGCGTAAGACCCGGTCTCTCCGGATCCGGTGCGATTCCCGCAAGATATCGGTACATCCACTCCCCGACAGAGTCCATGGCGTATCCATACGGGTTACGCCCTGCCCCCTCATGATCCAGATCGTAAAGCCATGACGGATAATCCTTCGTCTTCAGAAGATCACAGGCAAGATCCGTATACCCGTACTCGCTGAGTACCGGCAGGGCAACGCCAATTCCCAGAAGCCCCACATTAAGCGTATCCTCCGCATCTCCGGGTCTCAGCATACTTCCCGGGTTGTTGATCCCGGATACAAGATTCGCCAGCATATTGACTCTCTGATCCTCGTTCCTGAAAAGACCCAGCTTTAATGCCCAGAAAAGAGCTGTCTGCGAATTGTCAACGATCGGCGTCCCGTCTTTATCCTCCGTGAGACCATCCGCTGAGGCTGAAAGAATATTCCCCTCCTCATCCAGATACTTATTCATAAAATCTTCTCTGAACTGAACAAGCCTCTCCTCATAGGCAGCGGCGAAATCCTCCCGCTCCAATGCTTCCGATACCTTCTGCATGATTTCCGTATCATACATTCGATAGATCTCCGCCATGTATTTTCCGGATGTGCCTGCAATTGCCAGAAAATCTCCGTTCAACGGTATCTCATAGCTTTCCGTATAGACTCTGTTCATGTAGGTGGCCATATCATTGAAATGCTCTTCCAGCACAGCAGTATTGCCTGTCATCTGATACAACTGCCATGGAATAATGATCCCCGCGTCACTGCCTCCCGCAACATTCATGTTGTCTTCTGCTTCGGCAAGCGGAGCCGTCAGTCCGTAGATTCCCTCTGTCTGCCGCCCCTGTTCCTGAACAGTCGCAATAAAGTGATCAAAAAATGCGCGGGTATCTGCTGTGTACAGATCCGTCAATTCCAGGATCTGAGCAAATGTAAGAGACCCCTCCCTCTCTCCGCTGCGCACGCTGCGGTTCGGCACCGAGACATCATTGGCAAGGCGATTCACCGCGATCGACTCAATGATCCTGTTGATATCATCATTGGAAGTCCGGATTTCTCCGGTCTTTCTGCCCTGACTCGTAAAGACTTTTCCCGTGATTTTCCGGATCGTCAGAATTTCGTCCGTCTCTATCTCAACATAGCGGTACCCCTGATAGGTCTCTCTGGGGAAAAATTCCTCTTCCTCATCACCGCCGAGAACATAGATATTGGTGACCGCACCGTCAAGTCGGATGGACCCGATCGGTCCGTCCGGCTCCTCTGCCGTCTCAGCTGCATCTCCGCCTGCTGTCCCGTCCTCTGATCCTTCGCCGGAGATCTCCGCCCGGCCATCTGTTTCCTCCGCTGTCAATTCGTCTTCTGACGGTCCTTCGTTCAGACGTTCGGCATAGGTCAGTGTGATCACTGTCCCGGCTTCCCCGCTGACCGTCACGTCGACCTGACCGGAGAGATATTTTCCGAAATCACAGATCAGCTTCTCTCCGGGAACCAGCCGGATCGCGTCTTTTTCTTTCTCCACCGTGTTCGGTTCATGCCGTAATGCTTCACCATACGGTCTCCCGGCACTCCCGACATCAGAAATGTCTGCCTCATGATAACAGTAAGCAGTCTCATATTTCTGTTCGTATTCATCGGCGATCCGCGCTGTCCCCGCATACGACGGTACGATTGTTCCGCCATAGCGCGCGATCGTCACACCGGTCCATTTATCGACCTGCTCTATATAATCATCCCCGGTCCATCCTTGGGTCACGGCGGCAGCCCGGTTGTCGATCATACAGCTCACCGGTCCGATTCTGCGGGTCATGGCAGACGGTGTATCCTCCGAATTTTCTTCACCACTCTCTCCGGATTCCTCAGCAGCCTCTTCAGAAATCCCGGCGGTTGCTCCATCCGGCACATCCGTCTCGATCATGCCCTTAATTCCGCCGATTTCCACCCCGGAATAATTACCGGAATACCAGCCTGAGCTTCCGGTAGAAATCGTCTGGGTCGTACCGTCGGCATATCGCAGGATCAGTCTGACTGCCGTCCCCATCTCGCATACGGAATCATCCGGTCCGAAAGCCGCCTCATAGAGAGAAGATTCTCCATGATCATCTCCATACCAGCCTTTCGACAGAGCGATACCGATCGTCGCCTTATTGTCGAACAGGTTATCACGAAAATTCTCGGTGACATCATAGGTCTGATAGGTCACGGTATGATTATAATCCGTCAGGCCGGGAGCCAGTACAGTCTGACTTCCGCCGGTTCCTCTCACTTCCTTCCCCTCAACATAGGCCCTGTAATTTCCCATTGCCGTTATGTAGAGGTACGCTTCCCGTATGGTCATGCGGCGGATCTCTGCCTGCGTCCTTACAAGAGAAACTTTATTATCTTCCTGGATCGGGATGATCCAGTCCGTTTCGGAGAAGTCTGTCTCCGTGACGAATGTCGCTGCTTTCGATACAACTTTCCAGCCCCACGTCGGCTGTACATACACTCTCCAGGAATACCGCTTCTCCTTTTCCAGTATCAGACCTTCCGCACGGATGTACATCGTATCTCCGCTTTCGACCTCACCGCTGGTCCAGATCGGATTGCCGCTCCCGTCTTCGCCCTCAAAAATTCTTATCTCGTAGGTTTTCTGGGCCTGCCCTTTTACTTTCGATGACATATTCCATGAAAAATGCGGCTCTGACTCCGTACTGACTCCCATGGGTTCCGTCTCAAAATTGACTGTGAGGTCCTTTACGACAGTAAGACCTTCCACCAGCAGTTCAATCCCGATCATGACCGCGATGATTGTGAACAGGATTGCAAGTATCTTCAGGGCATCGATCAGACATCTCTTTTTTGTTCGTTCTTCATATGTTCTTTTCATACGGTTCTCTGTCAGAAAATATCTATCAATTCACCTTTTTTTGCCACAAATCAACTATTAGGATAGCACACTTTATCTGAAAAGGAAATGTGTCATTTGGAACGCAAAAAGGCTGCCGCATTGCGGCAGCCCCTTCTATTCTTTCTTCGAAGACCGGTGGTCTCACACATTCACGCCCTTAATGATCCTGCTGATCCTCTTGTAAAGAAGCAGCGTGAGGACAGAAACAAGAACGCCCTTCACCAGATTGAACGGTGCGACCAGAAGCAGCGCGAAGGAAAGTGCACTGTTTATGGATGCATGCATTGCAGTGCCGACAGAGATCAGGGCTTCCATCCCGCCCATGAACTGTGCGTAGAAAGGCAGCAGCAGATACGCATTCAGGAAAACGCCCGCGATGATCATGACAGCCGTGCCGACAGTCAGGCCGATCAAAGCCCCCCTGCGGGTCTTATTGACACTGTAGATGATCGATGCCGGTGCAACGAGCGCACAGCCGATCAGAAAATTCGCCAGCTCTCCTACACCGAATGTAAGTGTTCCGTTAATAACAAGATTGAGCAGGATCTTGACCAGTTCGATCACAATGCCTGCAATCGGCCCGAAAGCGAAAGCACCGATGAGGACCGGTACCTCCGAGAAGTCCAGTTTATAGAAGGATGGGGCGATGAACGGAATCGGGAACTCGAACAGCATGAGAACAGCCGCTATGGCTGAGAGCATGCCGATGGACGCAATCATACGGACCCTTGATGTACTGCCTGCCTGTGCTTTCTTAATTTCTTTCATTTTACCGGCTTCCATTGTTTCTGTTGACATTTTGAACTCCTTTCTGATTTTGAGATGGATCTGTTTCACAGGGAGTTCAACGAAAAACCCCGGATCCTTTCGATCCGGGGCTTATTGCGCGCTCATAAAACCGCTCAATTCTTCTCACATCCAGACTATACTGTCGGTACCGGAATTCACGCTCTGCGTGTCACCGGTTCATTCACCCATGGTGATCGCGGACTATACCGCCGGTGGGGACTTTCACCCCGCCCCGAAGAACTATCCTGTTCAATTCACTGAAGTTAAGTAAATTTAACTTCCCGTACATTAATTATATAAGCCTTTGCTTACTTGTCAATACCGTATTTAGTCGTTTCATCATCCTCCGATGATCAGCATGCCGGCACACGGGATCACCGAAAGTCTGCACCATCTTTTATCTCTGAATGAAATCAAAAAGTCCTTACCTGGCGTTTATGCTGTTGATGAAAGCAATATAGCAGCCGAAATCACCACATCTTTTTCGATTCACCTTATCATCCTTCTCGTAACCGATCTCTTTCCTCCAGGAGATGTCTCTGCCTTCTTTTTCGAGGAGATCGGCCAGTTCATCAAGAGCCGTAATGACCGCATTGTGCCGCGCGGTTCTCTCATCGTTGCGCTCTTTCCTCACCGGTTTCGGCATCAGTTTCCATCCTGCCCGCGTATCGATATAATTCGTTCCTGCGCGGACCAGCTTATCATATACATCCTCTCCGCCTTCCACATCCTTCAATGCAGAAAGCAGGGCTTCATGAAGTCTGTTCATATCCTCAAAAGTAAGTACCGACGGTTTTTCCAGATATTCGGCATAGGTCGTAATCATTTTATACCTCCTTTTATCGCACAGATTTTCCTTTAAAGACAATTCTATGTTCAGCTCTATTCATTATAACGCAAATCTCAGAAAATGGAAATTCCCGCGAATTGGTTGCCTGACCGGCGCAATCAGTGTAAAATTGAACCACGATAAAAGTGAAAAAGGAAAGACCTTCTCTCCGGAGGCCGTCAAACTTCCTGTTCACATACAGAAACGGAGACACATTGAAGAAATTAAAATTTATCGGTGCTCTTCTTCTCTTTATACTGCTCGTTGTCCTGAATATATGCATCTACAGCCGCATTTTCAGACTTCATTCCGAGCGGGCTGCCAAAGAAAGCTCCTCCCAGACGGGTAAAGAGTCAGCCGGAGAAGACACTGCTGAGACAGAAGAAAATACAGATGGATCCATTCCTTCAGAGAATACTGTATCCGTCGGCGAAAAGGCAGAAGAGAACGGGGCTTCAGGTCAGCCCATAATTCACGGAGCATCAACGGCCCGGCACAGGAAAGTACCTGCTGTAAATGATGCGGTCCTGGCCACTATTCCGGCTTTTTCCGTAATGAACGAATCGGAAAATTTATTCCTGAACGTGATCGCGGGTTATGATGACAATGATTATTCTTACACGATGGTAAACGCCTGCATACCGGAGGATGGTTCCCCGGCAGACCAGCCGGCCCCCGTGACACTGACCTTACCTCCTAATGAACTCGGGAGGACTTATGAACTTCAGGTCTATTCCACAGCGGAAGGGAAAATCGTCTTTCTCAGAAAAGGACTTACTCCCGGCAGTACGGTCACAATTTACAACCTGACACCGGGAGATATCTGCGGATATCAGATCTTTTTTGAAGAATATCCGATCACACTGACAGAACAGGATACGGACAATCAGCAGCTTACCCTGCCGAAAAAGTTCTATACGAGCGGAAGTTTCCGTACCCTGCCGTTCGAAATGCGGGGCATACGCACGGATTCTCTCCATAATGTTCGGGATCTGGGCGGATGGGCCACACTGGACGGCAGACATGTGAAATATGGACTTATTTACAGAGGATCTGCGTTTGACGGCGGTCAGGAAAAACTGATATCCGATTCTGACACTGCCCTTTTCAAAGATCGTCTGGGCATAAAAAATGAACTGGACCTTAGATGGGATTCCGAAATTATGCTGGATGATGTCTCGATCCTCGGAAATGATATCAATTACCGCCGCGTCCCGATGGAGCTTTACATTACATTTATCGAGGATGAGGAGAACGGCGAACAGTTAAATCAGATCTTTGACATGCTGCTGGAAGACGGACCGCTCTATTTTCATTGCGCGATCGGATGTGACCGCACCGGTACCCTTTCATTCCTGCTGCTCGGTCTGCTCGGAGTCTCGGAAAGTGATATAAATAAGGAATATGAGCTGTCCTCCTTCTCCACATATGGGCTGAGGACCAGAGACAATCCCGAATCGTATTACAGAGAAATGATTTTTCATATCAAAGAGAACTACGAGGGCAGTTCGCTGGCCGAAAAGATACAGAATTATCTGCTCTCGCGAGGCGTCAGCATCGAAAAATTAAATGCTTTTAAAGCCAAAATGGTAGAGTAAGACCCCATTTTTTGGTAAAATATCAAAAGTGAACCACTTACTTTTGCGAAAAAGTTCTATATCAGAGGAGGTTTTTCCATGGCCGGAGATATACTTTCCATTGTACGAAGCTATGAGCAATCAGAGAGCCCGGCGATCAATCCGGAAAGCAGACCCTGCTTTCATGTGTCGCCCCTGTTGGGATGGATGAATGATCCGAACGGTTTCTCTTCCTATAAAGGCGAATATCATCTCTTCTATCAATACTATCCGTTCGAGACCACATGGGGCCCGATGCACTGGGGACATGTGAAGTCCAGGGATCTTATCCGCTGGGAGTATCTTCCCTGCGCACTTGCCCCGGACAGCGATTACGACAGAGAAGGTTGCTGGTCCGGCAGTGCTCTGGAACTTCCGGATGGCCGTCATGCTATTATCTACACAGGACGTATGCCGGTCAATCGGAACGAAGGTGAGGAACATATCCTCCAGGTACAGTGCCTTGCATATGGGGACGGTGTGGATTATGAAAAATTTGATGGCAATCCGATCCTGACCGAGGAAGATCTCCCCGAAGGAGCCAGCCGATACGACTTTCGGGACCCGAAAATCTGGTGGGACCAACGCGAAGATGCCTACATGCTGCTCGTAGGAAATATGGCAGCAGACGGTGCCGGCCAGCTTCTGCTCTTCAGAAGTCGCGATACCGTCCATTGGGAGTTCCTGAATATTCTGGATGCAAGCCATCATGAATACGGAAAAATGTGGGAATGCCCCGAATTTTTCGAAATCGGCGATACCGCTTTTATTCTCACATCCCCTCAGGAAATGGTTTACGGCGGAGAGTTCCAGAATCGCCACGGAAATATGGTCATCAGCGGAACGTATGATCCGATAAGCCATACGTTTGCCAGAAAAGAAGTACATGCTATCGATTTCGGCTATGATTTCTACGCGACGCAGACGATACAGGCAGCAGACGGACGCCGGATCATGGTCGGATGGATGCAGGCCTGGGAGAACGCTGCCATGAAAAGAGGCATCGCATGCCCCGGTTGGACCGGAATGATGACGCTGCCCAGGGAACTGTCCGTCAAAGACGGAAAACTCATACAGGCTCCTGTCAGGGAACTTGAAGCCTACCGGCATGACCGCGTCACAGTCAAAGTCTTTTCTCTGTGCGGTGAATCCGTCTTCCCGGATATTGAAGGCAGATGCATTGATATGAACATTGACCTTACCTTCCCGGAAGGATCTTCCTGCACCCGATTCGAACTCGCACTGGCAGAAAACGATGAATACCGCAGTGTATTTGCCTGCGATCCGAACTCCGGGCTGATTACTTTTGACAGGACGCAGTCAGGCTACATAAATGATGCCCTTCCGGTAAGGCGTCTGCAGCTGCCTCCGGAAATGAAGAAATTATCCCTCCGTGTCATACTGGACAGGTATTCAGCGGAGATATTCGTGAACGGCGGAGAGCAGGTACTGACTTCCGTCATCGAGACACCGCAGGAAGCAAGCGGAATCTCTTTCTTCGCAGATGCGCCTGTCACTCTCAACATTGAAAAATACAATATTTTGATTCCGTGACCTAACGTAAAGCGGATGATCACAATCTGCCCGATTCCTGAGTACAGGCGTTCTTAAAGAAGTGAAAAAGCTGTCACACGAAGGCTCAACGCCACTATATAAAGTGGTGAGAGTGCCTGGTGTGACAGCTTCTTTTTATACTTTTTTCTATTTATTCATCCGGAATGTTGAAAACGCATAGGAAGTCTCCGCCGCTCCAGTACTCGCTTGACGGCTGAACAGAGTTGATCCTTGAATCCGATCCCTCATCATACTTTACAATCGAACCGGAAGACGGGTCCCACGATACAGAAACAAATGTATGGCCGTATTCACCGGCTGTCGTACAGACGATCGATCCGTATCCGATATCCGACGGGTCCGTGCTCTGAACAAATCCGTGATCAAGCAGATACCCGAACATATCACTTCCGTAGAAGCCACCCTCTCCCTGATCAGTATATCCCAGATCCCAGAGTGCCTTCGCGACCAGTCTGTCACAACTTATATATCCGTCTGACGTCGGAGGAATTCCATTGGAATCCCCGTACCGGTACCCGTTTTCTCTTGCCTCGATCGTAACGTACTCACAAGCCTCCACGAACTGTTTTCTGGTAATCGGAAAAGTCGAGCGAATATGATACTGATAGTAAATATACCGAACAGCATCTATCAGTCTGCACTTTTCGCTCCCGTCAAAATACGTCTTCTCGTCCTTGATCAGAAGCTTCTGCTCAGCCGCCCAGAGTGCGGCAAGGTAATAGGTACTGGATACGCTCAGGTTCTCAAAACCGGTTATTTCCTCCGTAACAGCAGGCCGGCCCTTCACGAACCACAGAGTCTGAAGAACATCTCCGTGCGTCATCTCCGTGTCAGGCTTGAATCGTTTTTCCGCATCCACTGCGCATATGCCGTTCTTATAAGCCCAGAGAGCCGCGTACTTATCCTCCTCTCTGACATCCGCCAGCTTCGTCGTCATCGCTTCCGCCTTGTTCTCCGGTCTGCAATTCCGTATCCAAAGTATCCTGACAAGATCCATTCGGGTACAGATCTTCTCTGCATCGACTGCTTTTTCTATGAGCCCCGCATCCATTGCCCACTCATTGACCGTGTCATCGGAAACTGAGCTGATCTCGGAGTCCAGATAAACAACGTCCCCTTCTCTGCGCTCATCCGCGCTTACATTCCGGACATCGGATCCGACGGCAGTAAAAAGCAAAGCAATTCCGAGCAATAATGAAATTTTCCTGTTCAAATGTCTGATTCTTTCAAGCAACATCTTTACCTTTCACTGACATCCGTTCCTCAGTTCTCGTGTACACCTTCATGAATCATACGGTCCATGTTCACCGCAAGTACGTTTCCTGTCATGCGCTTTCTCAGTCTTTCCGTATCAAAGTTGAGAAGCTTCAGAATGTGATACTGGAGAAGGCCGGTCAGGATCCTGTTCACATAAGGTATATCTTCCAGAACGAATGACCTCTCTAACTTTGTATCATCATAGTGTGTGTAATAGTTTCGTGTGAAAATAACTTTCTGTATGAACTCCTCCAGATCAATTTCATCTCCGAGAGTGAGATTCAGTATATCACCTTCCGCAAAGGCCAGATCAGCCAGCCTGCTCCTCAGATAGATTCCGTTCTTATTTCTCTCCTGACCCTGATCCAGAAGAAATACGCGCCATTTCTCCGCTTCTTTCTTCGGATACTTTTCGGTCAGCTGATCCACCCGCCTGAAGTACTCCTTCACCTTATTCGTAATAAATCTGGCATGAAGTGTTTCCAGCGCCTGGACCAGATTCAGAAAGATCATTTCATCCGTCTCGTTCTCATTCATCGCTGCGCCGAAATACAGATCAAGTATGGGCCTCAGCTTCGGATATACCTCGCACCAGCGGGCAAACCTCTCCGGGCTGCTTATTTCCTCGAACCGATAAAGATAATCCAGTCTTCTTCGTTTAATGTAATGAAGATCCTCATCGATCCCCATAATAACGTCTGACTGGGTTATTCTGAGACCGGAACCCAGAACAACTCCCCGGATCTGCGTATTCAGAGACGGGTGGGAATACCTCGCTTTACGGAAACCGGGTTTCTGAGTAATTCCAAGGCCGATCAGATATCGTATGGACAGGACATCCTCCATGATCGTTTCCCAGGAGACCCGCTTTTTATACCGGAAAGTGAACCAGACGCTCTGTTTCAGTGAGAATTCCGTGTCATAGTTCTCAAATCCGCTCCATGTATTCCTCGGTGCCGCCTCCACCTCCAGATCATCCCTCAGCTTGAGAATGACCGGATTTTTGTGCATCCAGATGACAAATTCATCCTCCTCACCACTCTGCCACTTATAACAGCACAGACCGGCCCACTCGACGATTTCTCCGAATTCGAAAGAAGCCCCGGAGAATCTCAGCGCGTGTTCATCTTTGACTTCCAGTCCCCAAAATGCATAAGAGGCATAAACAATGGCTTTGGTATAAGGCAGATAATTTTTTCTGGAACGTCTTACAGAACAGTCATAAAGCAGGATCTGAGCACCTGTAAAAAGTGTTCCGCATATATACGGTATTCTTCCGGTATAAGGAGGAGACAGCCTTTTTCCGTTCTTTCCCTCCGGCATAATGATTTCCAGACGGATAGCATGCGTCTCATCGTCAATATATAAAGTTCCCTGATAAAGTTCAGGCTTACGATAAAATCTCCATGAACCACTATACTTTCGATTTTCCGTCATTGCTGCTCCCTCGAACCATGCTGCATATGAAAAGTGATCTGTCTTGACTCACGAACGCTTCGTTTTTTATTATAACATGATTTTATGAAAGTGAACGTTGAACATTTTCGAACCCATAAAAAGCTGCCCCGCAATGCGAAAGTACATCGCGGGACAGCCTGTCCTTCCGATATTATGTTTCGGATACTCTCATCACTTTTTAAGATACCTGCATCACCCGCCCTGACGGGCGTGCCGATCAAGCAGCCGCTTTTCCCTTTTCCCGGGAATCAGACAGATGTACCTTTATCGGTGAAAACGATCCTGGGAATTCTCTTCCCTGTCCTGTCTGCAGATCCTTTATCCGTATCCATCATAGACGCTGCCGGTCTGATCTGCTCACCTGTGGCGATTGCACTCTCTATCTTGAACGTTCTGCCGCCTGTAGGCAATGTTTCAACATTCATCGACTTCCTGTCTTTGCTCATCAGCAGGTCGTTCATTGCTATACCGCCGTCCACCTTATCAAGTATCTCTTCATTGATCTCTTTTTCGTTCAATACTTTCTTATCTGACATAATTGCCTCCTTTGCAGCAATAAAACTGTTCATGCTTCTATTCAATTATTTATACGCCTTTCGAAGAACGAAAGCCAGTATTTATGAAAAAGCTTTTTGCAGTTCACAGATTTTTCATGGTCCGCTTCCTGTCAGATAATGCTCCGAATGTCCGATCAGCGTTTTTTATTCACTCTGTCGAAAGTATCCAGCACTTTCTTTTCCGGTTCCCCCGTAGCGAGAGACACAATCACATTTGCCGCAAGTCCGAACAGGAAAGCCGGAAGCAGCTCATAAACAGCTAAAACGCCTCCCATGGGAGCTATGATAAATTTCCATACGAATATCATTATTCCCCCGACGAGCATTCCCGCCAGCGCCCCCTGCTTGTTGGAGCGTCTCCAGAACAGCGCAATCAACATTGTCGGTCCGAAAGCTGCGCCGAAGCCGGCCCATGCAAATGACACGACACGGAATACGGAACTATTCGGATTCCATGCAAGGATAAGCGCGAAGAGCGCGATTCCCGCGACCGTTGCTCTTGCGATGATCATGGAGGTCCTGTTACTCATTCTGATATTCAGGAAATCATGTACGATATCCTGCGAAACACTGGATGATGCGGCGAGAAGCTGCGAGTCTGCGGTAGACATGGTAGCCGCAAGAATACCTGCAAGAATTACACCTGCAATCAATGCGAAGAAAAGTCCGTTCCGGCTCATGAGATCTGCCATCTTGATAATGACTGTCTCCGAATCGGAGCTCGTTGTGAGCATCGGGATCTTCCCTGCTACAGAAACACTGTACCCTATAACACCGATAAAGACAGCAATGGCCATGGAAAGAATGACCCAGATCGTAGCGATGCGTCTGGACGTGACGAGTTCCTCCTCCTTGCGGATACCCATGAAACGGAGAAGAATGTGAGGCATGCCAAAATATCCCAGTCCCCATGCCAGTGTGGATACAATACTGAACACACCGAAACTGGAGGCCTGTCCGGTCGCTGCGTCGTATCCCTGGGTCGGATTAAGATATCCCGGAAGAGCTTTTGCATTTTCGATGACCGTTCCCATTCCTCCGGCCTGATTTATGCCGAAAAAGACAATGGCGACCAGCGCGATCGACATAAAAATACTCTGTACCAGGTCAGTTGTGGATACGGCGAGGAACCCGCCGAGTACCGTATAGCTGATAATGATCAAGGCGCCAAAAATCATGGCCGCATGATATTCCACTCCCAGAAGACTGTTAAAAAGAGTTCCGACCGCTTTGAATCCGGAGGCTGTGTACGGAACAAAGAAAATGATAATGATAAGAGCTGCCACTAACGAGATCAGATGCTTGTTGTCGTTATATCTTCTGGAGAAAAAATCGGGAATAGTAAAAGCACCGATCTCGTCCGAGTAACGGCGAAGCTTTCTGGCAACGAGAAGGAAATTAAGATACGTACCGATTACGAGACCGATAACAGTCCAGCTCACCTCCGCAACACCCGCTATATAAGCAAGTCCGGGAAGCCCCATGAGCAGATAGGAACTCATATCAGAAGCTTCCGCGCTCATAGCCGTGACGATCGGACCGAGCGAACGTCCGCCGATAAAGAAATCACTGGAAGTATTTCCGCTGCCCATGCGGTTAAAATAAAGACCGATCAGCAGCATACCGCCCAGATAACATATGATTGTAACAATGATAACAATCTGTGCACCTGTCATAATAAATCCCCTTTTCATTAAATAATATGACCGCTCTGCGGCCTTCGCGCATTTTTATATACATAAGATGTATAGCATCTCGCGAATAGACAGCATTATATCACACATGCATTAAGAATAAAATAGAGAACAGAGTACAGAATAAAAATAGAACAAAAAAGATGGTTCCACATAAAAAACAGCTTATTTAAGCGGTTTTTTATGTGGAACCATTTTAGACATTATTGTTGATGAAAGACAGTATTTTTATCGTTTATGACACAGGGCAGTCTTATTTTACACTCTGTAATCCCTGAATAAAAACAGGAGTCATTCGATCGGAATAATTGGACAGGGAGTACTCTCCGCCGCACAGGCACCAGTCATAGAGAAGCGCTCTCTCCCAGAGCGCGTAGGACCTAGTGATCTCATTCTCTGTCATATCTGAACGGAGCTCCCCCTTTGCTTTTCCTTCCAGAACAATTTTTCGGATCAGTTTAAAATATGTGCGGTTCCGATCCAGAAGTGATTTCTCCCCCTGCGCAAGGAGCTGCGTAGAGAGGAGCCTCGCCAGGAGATCCCTCGATATGCCATCCTCGATCATTACGAAAAGCTCATGATTCAGATAGCATAATTTCTCGGCTGAGCTCAGATCCTCATTAATATTTCTCCTGATCTCTTCATACTTCTCATCAAAAACATAGGCCAGCGTACCGAGAAGAGCATCCTTTCCTTCAAAATAATGATAGAAAGAACCTCTGGATGTTCTTGACTCACTGATAATATCTTCAATCGTCGTGTTCTCATATCCCTGTTCATAAAACAGTTTCCATGCAGCGGATATAATTTTCCCTTTTGTGTTGCGCGTATTCCTTTTGTCTTTCATATATCCAGATAAGTTACCCTTTCAAGCTTGCAGCGTTCTGCCAATTTCAGTGCTTCCTGCATGGAAAACGGGTTGATGACCATATCGGGTCTGTGCGCGTCACAGCCGAAAATCACCTTATTGCCGACTTCTCCCGCAATTTTCCAGAAAAGTTCTCTGGGATAATGCCGCCCTTCATAAATGCCGAGGAAATTAATTTCCAGAGGAATATCCAGTTTTTTGGCATGTATGCACAGATGCCTCATCTCCCTTTCATAGTCCTCCTCGGGACCCACAAAATACAGGAGATCCGGATGGGCAACACATGCAAATCTCCCTGTTTCCATGGCTTCTTTTACCTGCACAACATATCTGTGAAGCTTCCGGACACTCGGCGACGGCATGCCGCTGTAGGCATCCCCCATCTCGTTGCCGAGAAAATGCTGTCCAAGTATAAAATAGTCAAAAGGATACTGATCCGTAAGCTGTGTCAGCGCTTCAAAATAAGCCGGATAATACTCAACTTCCAGTCCCAGCTTTATATCGATATCATCTCTGTATTCTTCCTTCAGATTTCCGATCGTGGCTGCATACTCTTCGAGCTGAGAAACATCCATGCGATATGTTGACCTGTAACCTTTCGGAAACGGATACGGTGTATGATCGGAGAAGCCAAGCACCTTCATTCCGCCTTCTATCGCATTCTCGATATATTCGCGTTCCAATCCTTCCGCATGACGGCATCTCCAGGTGTGCGTGTGGTAATTGGCAGAGAGTACCGGTATATCGGACGCGTCAAAATTCCCCTTTTTAAGGAGTGTCTTTATAAAACGTTCCGGATGTATCATCTTCTATTCCTCCCTGTGGCAGTGTCCATACATCTGTTCATCATCTATCATACAACCATGCCCCCTGCAATTTCCAGCCTTTTCATGGGCTTTTACCTTTTTTCCGGAAGACTTTTTCTCTCTTTTTTCATATTGAAGACGTACAGGACCCGCGATATACTTGTCATATACATTTCTTATCTGTGCACTCTATTCCAGACTTTTCAAATCACACGATCTTTTTTCTATCCCTCGTTTCCCGGACTGCTTTGTATAACATAGAAAGGAGTATTTTATGAGAGTAATCATACAGGATGATTTTGACCTGAAAAAAATAGCCGTGAGCGGGCAGTGCTTTCGGGTCCGGCTTCTTAATAACGGCTACTGGAGATTTATATGCAGGGATGAAGTCTGCTACATCCGACCGCTCTGCGACAAGTACGAATTTGATGTCATATGCAGTCCGGGAAGCTGGGATTCTTTCTGGATGGACTATTTTGATCTGGACCGTGATTACGCGGAAATACGCGAGAGTATCACAACAGATAATGCCTTTATCCAAAAAGCAGTACAGGAAGGGGCAGGAATCCGGGTCCTGAGACAGGATCCCTGGGAAATGCTGATCACCTTCATCATTTCCCAGAGAAAAAATATTCCCTCGATACGGAAGACAGTGGAATGGCTGGCTGAACATGCCGGTCATGAAATCAATACTCCGTTTGAAAGATTACATGCTTTCCCAAGCCCCGAAGAACTTGTGGAGTTCGGCAGCGAAGGACTTGAGTCTGCTTCGCTCGGTTATCGCCTTCCCTACATTGAAGACGCTATCGCGAGAGTCTACGGAGGCGTTCTCGATCTTGATGCACTTGGCCTACTGGAGGATGAGGCTCTTTTCGACAGGCTCATGAAGGTTCACGGCGTAGGCAAAAAAGTCGCCAATTGTGTCTGCCTTTTCGCATACGGCCGGGTCTCCCGCACACCGATCGATACCTGGATCCGCCGAATGATCGCAGAGGAATGTGACGGCCGTGATCCTTTCCCCGGATTCGGCGATATCGCAGGCATTATCCAGCAATATGTCTTCTATACAGAACAGGTACACAAGTATGACAACGGTCCGGGTGCCCGCATGCGTGTATAACAGACAGATGTTTACCTCTTGACATATTTCTCCTTAACTGCTATTGTATTCGAAAGTAAGAGGTAGAGGTCGCGCGTTTTATCAGTAGTATCACGGATGTGGCAGACACAGGCGAAGAGATGCGAAAGGAAAACGCGCCGAAAGGTCCTTTCTCTGCGGAAAGGATTCTTGGGCATGCAGTTAATAACTGTATGACTGTCATCTGAAAAGATGGGGGGCTATCCGAAGATACTGTAATCTTTGATGCCGTTCCTCATGAACGGTGTTTTTTATGCATGATATTCGGACTGCAGTTACTTTCCCGAAATCTTTTGTCGATTTTGAAAGGAGAATAAAATGGCTATTTTCAAGGGTGCAGGCGTCGCAATCGCCACTCCGTTCTTTGAGGACGGGTCTGTAAATTATGATGAATTCGGCAGACTGATCGAATTCCAGATCGCAAACGGCACAGATGCCATCATCGTCTGCGGAACAACAGGCGAATCAGCGACCCTCTCAGAGGAAGAACACATTGAAGTAATCAAGTACTGTATCGACAAGGTTGCGAAGAGAATTCCGGTCATTGCCGGTACCGGATCAAACAGCACAGATACAGCCATTATGCTCTCCGTCGAAGCGGAGCAGGCCGGCGCTGACGGTCTTCTGATCGTTACTCCTTACTACAACAAGGCCACACAGAAGGGTCTGATAAAGCACTACAAAACGGTGGCTGCTGCTGTCAGTATCCCTATCATCCTGTACAATGTACCGAGCCGCACCGGCTGCAACATTCTTCCGGCCACAGCTGTCACTCTCTGCCGTGAAGTCGAAAATATCGTAGGAATAAAAGATGCGACCGGCAATATCAGCCAGACAATCGAAATGATGCGTCTTGCAGACGGTTGTATTGATCTCTATTCCGGAAACGATGATCAGGTCCTTCCGCTCCTGGCATGCGGCGGTCTCGGAGTCATTTCCGTGCTCTCCAATATTGCTCCCCGCAAGACACATGATATGTGTGCTAAATTCTTTGAGGGAGATATCGCGGGAAGCAGAAAGATCCAGTATGACGCAATACCGCTCATCAACGCTCTTTTCAGTGAAGTCAACCCGATCCCCGTCAAAAAGGCCCTTGAGTATATCGGCATTCAGGCGGGCCCGCTGCGCATGCCGCTGACTGAGCTGGAAGAGGAAAACGCCGCCCGTCTGAAAAAAGAGATGGAGAATTTCGGACTGATCTGATGATGTTCACCTGGAAGTCTGATAGACAAGAATATCTCCCTGCCTGACGATCAACGCATCTGTCGCGAGGAGTATCGCCCCGTCGCGGATAAGGACCGAGACATCAATGCCGTCCTCACTCTCAATTTCGGATACACTGCGGTTCCTGAAAGTGCTGTTCTCATCTATTGTCACACTGATCGTATTATGCTCGGCATTTTTATTTCGCTGTGGTTCCTGCATCTGCGTATACTGTTCCACAAATCCGGCGGATATAATACCCGTCGGTATAGCCACAGCTCCGACTCCGAGGAATGTTATGACGACAGCCATAATACGTCCGAGAAGGGTCACCGGATATATATCTCCGTATCCTACGGTAAAAATAGTCGCAACACTCCACCAGATGCCTGAAAAGGCATTCCGGAAGGCTTCCGGCTGTGCATCGTGTTCCACACTGTACATGCAGAGAGAAGCCCCCATGATCAGGACCAGAATAATAAAGACAGATGATAAGATCTGATTCTTCTTCTCACTGAGTACAGTCGTAATGACGTTAAAGGAATCATATGTTGCGTTCAGACGGAACAGATGGAAGATCCTGACGACCCTGAGCATCCGGAAGGCCGCAAAACCGTAAAGGAAGAAAAACGGCAGAATTGTCATCAAATCAATGATTCCGTCAAAGGAAACAATAAATTTCATTACAGCCTTCGGTCTGTCAAGATCCGGATAGAGATACTCCGCGGTCCAGATTCGAAGGCTGTATTCTATGCAGAAAATACAGATCGTTATCGCCTCGATGACATTAAACACTTCGTGATAGGCGCTCAATTCCTCGAATGTGCTCATGACCAATGCGAAAATATTCAGGACAATTGCAACAGCTATGACAATATCAAATGCCCGGCTGGGAATGTCTTCGCGATTTCCGATCTGCAGAATGTCAAATATTCGCTTCTTAGATATCTTGTTCTTCATATGCAGATCACTCTCTCAAATTCAAGTCTCAAGCGGATCCATTGCAGCTGCCCGGCTCAATACTCTTCCTCATATGCGTCATGATCCGATTCCTCATCGAAAAGAATCGTCAGCTCAGGATTCTCATCCGCTGCCGCTCTGCACATCGCCTGCAGTGCGGAATAATACTTGCCGAGTGCCTCCTCCACATATTCGTTCGTTATGAACACGATCGTTCTCTTCTCACCGCACTCCGTCAGCACATCGAACAGGGCATCCAGATTATTTCCATAATAATCCGGAAGGGGAAGCGTTTCGGAAATTCTCCCGTGAAGTTCTTTTCTTGTCCTGACTTCTCTTATATCAATTCTATATATTTCCATATTTATAACCTGTCTTTCCGCAGATAGCATCATGAGATACGTATACTAAAGGATCTTTCACTCTATCTGCTCTTTAGCTGTACGTTCCTGTATAAATGATGAACCGCCGATTACTTCTCCCCATACAGAAGTTCAAAGTTCTCATAGTGATCGCCTGTATAATAAATCAGACCGTCATTTGAAAAAATAATGCGCTTTGCACCGCGCTTGGATTTTCCCAGCGTATCGATATCACATTCGTGATACTCACGTCCTTTTTTCTCCGGAAGCCGACCTTCATAGTTGCCGAAATAATCGCCGCCGATACATTTGCCCGGAGCATAAGGCTCAAGAGAGCCGCCGGACCAGCCCAGCTTCTTTGCCTGCTTTTTGGTGATGAAATTCCCGGGAAGCTCACCATATGTGTGGAGATAGAGCGCGACATCCTCTTTGGTCGTATAAATACCGTTCCTGTCGATCGCCGCAGGTTTGCTTTCGGATTTCCCGGAAAGGTCAATGTCTTCAACGTCTGATCCCACTGAGCGCTCTGTCAGCGATACATCCTCACTGCCATAGGTCCCTGCTACGTCCTCCGCCGGAGACAGTTCACCGCTGTCATGGGAGTCTCCCGGATTCTCTGTCAGAGAAAGATCACTGCCGGCGGCGGATACCGACAGATCAGAAGATTCCTCTGTCACGGAAGCCTGGTCCGTCCCTGAGGCGGGCTTTTTTCCGCAGCCGGTAAGGCCGGCCATGATCAGCATAAAAATAAGTATAAGGCCAACGATGCAGGTCTTTAATTTTCTTATACGCATAAGTGTCAAAACCTCCTTGAAAAAATCGATAATACAGCTACTATTATCTCACAGTTTTCTGTTCTTGTGTCATCAATTTGTCTAAAAACAAAACTTATCAGCCACTATAATTGACAAAAATCACAAAAACATTTAATATTATTGTAAGAATGTTTGTTTCTTAAAACTGCGCATAAATCCGAAAAGACAGGTTTTCTCCATAAATTTGCTCTTGTCCGAATCTGTTTTTCGACAATTAATTCGACAGTTTTAAGTCTTACATGAAAACGAATAATGATGAGATACGGCCCTACTTACGTCGTATCGGAATGGAGGGATGTAAAATGTATCAGGATGAGTACAAACGCTGGCTCGCTGCCGACCTCGAAGATCCGGATCTTAAACCGGAGCTCCTCAAAATTGCTGATGATGACGAGGCAATCAAAGAGCGCTTCGCAGTTTCTCTTGCGTTCGGTACAGCAGGTCTCCGCGGAACACTCGGCGCAGGAACGAACCGCATGAATATCTGGGTCGTTCGTCAGGCTACACAGGGTGTTGCCAACTGGGTAAAGACGCAGGGTGGAAATCAGACAGTCGCTATCAGCTATGACAGCCGTTTAAAGAGTGATGTATTTGCCAAGGAAGCCGCCTCTGTTCTTGCAGGCAATGGAATCAACGTTCGTATCTACGATGCACTTATGCCGGTCCCGGCTCTCAGCTTCGCTACACGCTACTATAAGTGCAATGCGGGTATCATGATCACAGCTTCCCATAATCCGTCCAAGTACAATGGCTTCAAGGCTTACGGCCCGGATGGGTGCCAGATGACTGACGATGCAGCTGCTATCGTTTATGATGAAATTCAGAAGACAGATATTCTCACAGGTATCACAAAGATGTCCTTTGCGGCAGGCGTTAACAGCGGACTGATCAAGTACGTTGAAGATGACTGCAAGGATGCTTTCTATGAAGCTATCGAAGCACGCCAGGTCCGTCCGGGTCTCTGCAAGACTGCAGGCCTCAAGCTGGTCTACTCACCGCTGAACGGCACAGGTCTCGTACCGGTCACCAAGGTCCTCGGCGACATGGGCATCACAGACATCACGATCGTTCCGGAACAGGAATATCCGAACGGCTACTTCACAACGGCTCCGTACCCGAATCCGGAAATTTACGAGGCAATGAAGTATGGTGTTGAGCTTGCAATCCAGGAAGGTGCAGACCTTATGCTTGCGACCGATCCGGATGCTGACCGTGTCGGTATTGCCATGAAGTGCCCGGACGGCTC
>DMAZ01000144.1 GCA_003446335.1 Lachnospiraceae bacterium
CGGGGCGGTCTCTCCATCCGCAGGAGCTTCTCCGGATGAGCCCCCTTCTCCCGGGGCGGGTTCTCCATCCGCAGGAACTTCTCCTGAGGCAGAGCCGTCTTCTCCTGCAACGGTTTCGTTTCCCACAGAGTTTTCTGAAGGAACATCACTTTCCTTGTTGCGTTCCTGCCTATTGCGGAAAAATTCCATCTCTTCTTCGGAAAGGGGAACTTCATATAATTCCGTCTCCCCTTCACTATTATTTTCTCCCTCAGCACTCTCCCCTGCGATTCCCGTACCGTTGCCGCTTCCTGAACGGCTGTCCCTGCCGGTCATCGGAGATACAGGTGCTTTTGCCTTTTCAGCATTTTTCGGATTTGCAGCAGCTTCTTTTCCGGAATTATTCAGAGCGTCTTTCTCTTCTGCTGTTCCCGTCTCCTCCGATGAATACTCTTCTGAATCTTCCCCGGAGCCGGATTCTGAGTATTCTCCGGTATCATCTTCCTGATCATCTTCGGAATAACCTTCGGAATATTCTTCGGAAGACTCTGCGGAAGGATCTTCGGAATATTCTTCTGTTATTTCTCCGGGTTCCTCCGAAAAAGCTTCCTCGTATTCCTCTGCCGCAGCTTCGGGAGCGGCTTTCTCCGTTATCGAGCCGACACTGCTATTCTCTTCGACTGCCAAAATATTGACAGGTCCTATACTTACAGTGGAAATAAGAGTAAGCGCGGCAATTGACGTCGCAAGAATTCTCTTTCTGAATCTTTTCATGGCATCCCCGTATATCACTTTTTCAACTACCTTATCATTGTGTTCAGCTAAACAGCCTGCAGCACGATGGCTGTGCTTTTCCCAATATAATATAGTATATCATTTTTTCACAAAAAGCTAATATTGTGTGGAAATTCTTTCATTGTAAAGCAGACGTGCGCAGCGGAAGGCGCCTTGGTGCCGCGCACGTCGCGGCAAGAACGCCGAAGCGTTCTTGACCCCCCTCCTGACACAGGCAAGTCCCCTGCTCTTCACCTGTATCTTCGGAATTTAGATGTGGGGACTGCCTGTATCGGTTCAAACAAGCGCCCTTTTCATCCATTTTCCCCTGTACAGCCGAATGAGAAAAACCATTCCACGGAAACAGAGCTCCACCGCCATGCACACCCAATAACCCCGAAGCCCCATTACGGGTACAACAAACACAGCCGGTACGATCCGAACGCACCACATACTGATCAAATTCATGACACTCGGCCGAAAAGTATCCCCGGCCCCTCTGAAAACACCTGCGCAGCATATGGATGCTCCGTAAAGAGGTTCTGCAATCAACTCCGTGCGAAGGACCATGGTCCCTAACTCCGCAGCTTCGCTGCTGACAGTAAGAATAGAGAAGACAAACGGTGCACAGATAAACATTATTCCACCCGTCAGGGCCATCATCAGCATTCCCAGATACACCGATATTCTGGAAAAGCTTCTTGTCAGATCCGGACGTCCGGCTCCGATCGTCTGACCGATAATCGCTGTTGCCGCTGCTCCGATACCGTATCCCGGCATATAGCACAGACTCTCAGCCGTTATAGCCAGCGAATTGGCGGCTACAGCGACCGTCCCAAGCCCTGCCACGATCCGGGTCCCGGCCACATAAGCACCACACATGAAAGCCTGATCAAGAGATAAAGGCACAGCTATTTTTGCGGCTGTGACCACGGTCTGCCTGTTCCATTTCCAGCTTCCCTCATTCATCAATGAAATTTTACGATTCCTCATCACAAGGAAGTACAGGGAAGTAAGGGAAATAATCACTTCCGACAAAGCACTTGCAAGTCCTGCACCAATCACACCAAGTCCTGCACCCGGAATGAGGATCGACAGATCAAAGATTCGAACCGGCCTGGCCGGAAAAATCAAGAGCATATTCAGGAAAACATTCAACACGCATGTAAGTGCCGAAAGGCAGCTCGGAGTCTTCATGTCACCCGTGCTCTGCATCATGCCGGTCGACATCTGACGGATCATAAGAAAAGGAACAGAGACGCAATAAATACGAAAATAGGCGGTACTGTCTCTGAGAATCTCCTCTTCCCCTCCGAGCCAGACCGGCACACGGCTGCTGAGAAGAAGACCGAAAGCACTGACCAGAGCACCGATGATGAGTACAGCCATAAGCCCCTGTCTCAGAACGTTCTCCGCTTCCCGATTTCTCCCGGCGCCGATCAACTGGGCGACCTGGACATAAAAACCCGCAGAAATACCGATACAGCATCCTCCGACCAACCAGGTCGATGAGGACACAAGACCGATGGATGCCGTCGCTGCGGCTCCGAGGCTCCCGACCATGGCCGCATCAATATACTGCATGGCAATTGTAGTGAGCTGAGCAAGAATTGCAGGAAGACTCAGGCTGAGAATCAGGCGGACTTTCTGCATGCTGCTGATGTCCTGTCCTGTCAAGGCGGTATCCAGATTAATTTTCATCTTGTCTTTTGATTCTGTATTTGCCATGGTATCTCAAGCTTCCTGGAACTGTATCTCGTTGTCTCTATCATCTCTTTTATCCACGGACCGTAGTTAGAATCCCAGAGAAGTGTAATCATTCGCTCGTAAGCAGGATCATCCATAAGTTCCTGCCTGTGTTCCGAAAGAGTCCCCTGCCCATAATACCGGAAAAATCGATCCAGCAATCCCTGTACACGGCTCTTTCCCGAGCCGCGCACTCCTTTCTGATCCAATACTTTCGAAAATATCCTGCTGATATAGTCCGCACTGGCACGGTCCAGTCGGTCGAGCTCCTCCACGATGGCGCTGTCATATTCTTCAAAGTCGACCGGCTCGGCATAATATAGTATTTTATCCTCATCAACAGCAAGATTTCCGATGAGGTGTTCTCCGGAAAAAGGCATCCCGCTCAGGATTTCCCACAATCCGCCTCTCTTCGTTATGTACTGCGAATGCATGTGTCCTGTCAGCGCCAATCTGACGCCGCCATCAGTAAGGAGTTCAGGAAGATCAGGGTTCTGAATCAGGTGAGAGTCACTGTTATCCTTTCCGTATCCGTAAATAACATTATGATGAGACAGAAAAATGACCGGATGAGTCCTGTATTTCTCCAGTATTTCTCCGATCCACCATATTGTCTTCTGAGAGAATTCCCCGTGCCCGCCGTTATATAAGGAATTGTCATCCATCACAAGGAAAACAACATCCTTCACTATTGCCGTATAGCTAAGGGAATCCGGATCCCTGTCAACAGGATTCAGAAGACCGAAATAGGCCTCTTCAAATTCTTCGGCATTCATATGATTAAAATCATGATTCCCCGTCGTCAGTATGATGGAAATCCCCTTATCCCGGATCGTCTGAAGCTTCTGAACAAGGGCATGTACATCCTTTTCCTTTCCGCTGTCGGTATTATCCCCCGTCATGATCAGAACATCAGGGTGCCTGTCAATCACTTCCGCTACGATTGCATCCGTGATTTCTTCCGCCAAAGCTATTCCCGGGACCAGTGAGGGATTTGCATCCGCATTCTCCGTATAATGCAGATCTGAAAGGACCATTGCCTTCATGCTCTCCTCATCCGACCAGATCGGATCGTTTCGCAGGGAGAATTCTTCCTGATCTCTTAGAGAATCCTGCGATGAGGAATCGGCTGATCCGCCACTGTGTAAGCAAAATCCGCAGCCGGATAAAAATACCATTCCGAGAAGAAGTAATATATATGCGCTTTTATTTTTTATCAGTTGTATCAACGGCATACTATTCGCTCCTCATCGCTTTCAAATGAAAGAAAGACGAGCAGTTTCCTGCCCGGCTTTCTCATTTTCCTATATTTTATTCCGATAATCCGTTTTCGTCTATCCCCGGAATTTACCGGAGCAGAGATGTTTTCCGAAAGAGCTGCGTTCTGAACACAAAAGATTCGAGGCTGGTAATACAGTTCAGGAAACGTGATCCGCCTCAACATGAAATATTATCTTTCCCTTCAGCAGCTGTTCATAATTTTTCTTCATGGCAACGAGTTCGGGGCGCTGCATGATTGAGATACTTGTCG